>DASTKA010000204.1:0-3658 GCA_035716165.1 Mycobacterium sp.
GAAGATCAGGAAGGCGGTGTGTCCGCGCATCGAATGCTGCGGCCGGACCGCGAGACCGACGACGTTCCAACCGCGTTGCAATGTCTCCCACGACCGCGGTTCGGTCCAGCACTGCTGCGCCCGCAGCGCCTCGACCGCGCGCGACAACTGGGTGACGGTGGCCACGTAAATGATCAGCACGCCGCCCGGAATCAACAGGCGGGCGACCGACTCCAGCACCTCCCACGGCGCCAGCATGTCCAGGACGGCGCGGTCGAAGGATCCGTCCGGCAGTTCGGAGTCGGCGACGTCGCTGATGATCAGTTGCCAGTTGTCGGGTGCCTGACCGCCGTGAAACACCGACACGTTGCGTTCGGCGTGCTCGGCATGGTCGGCGCGCTGTTCGTAGGAGACCACGCGGCCTTCGGGCCCGACCGCGCGCAACAGCGAACAGGTCAGCGCCCCGGAGCCGGCGCCGGCCTCCAGCACGCGCGCGCCCGGGAAGATGTCGCCCTCGTGCACGATCTGAGCCGCGTCCTTGGGATAGATCACTTGCGGCCCGCGGGGCATCGACATCACGTAGTCGATCAGTAGGGGCCTCATCACCAGGTACACGGCGCCGTTGCTGGATTTGATCACGCTGCCCTGTTCCAGCCCGATCACCGCGTCGTGCGGGATCGACCCGCGATGGGTGTGAAACTCGGCGCCCGCGGTAAGCACCATCGTGTAATGCCGGCCCTTGGCATCGGTGAGCTGGACACGCTCGCCCTCGGTAAACGGGCCGGTTACGGACACGCGGTCCAGCGTGCCAGCCGACTCGCCGCAGCAGGTGTTTGGGGGTTGTCGGCACCCGGTCCTAGGCTGCGGACATGATCGTCCAGCCGGAGGCGCCACCTTCGCTGGTGCGCCCGTCGGGGCAGGTGTATCGCCCGGCCCTGTCGCCGTCGCGCGCCGCGGACTTCAAGCAATGCCCGCTGCTGTACCGATTCCGGGCCATCGACCGGTTGCCCGAGGCGCCGTCGCCGGCGCAGCTGCGCGGATCGCTGGTCCATGCCGCGCTGCAGCAGCTTTATGGCCTGCCCGCCGAGCAGCGCGGCGCCGACACCGCCATGTCGTTGGTGGAGCCCGCGTGGGACCAGATCATCGCGGCAACGCCCGAGATAACAGCGGACATGGATCCGGCGCAACGCACCCAGCTGCTGGCCGAGGCGCAGGCGTTGCTCAGCGGTTATTACCGGCTCGAAGACCCCACCCGCTTCAATCCGGAGTGTTGCGAGCAGCGGGTTGAGGTCGAGCTCGCCGACGGGACACTGCTGCGCGGTTTCATCGACCGGATCGACGTCGCCGCCACCGGCGAACTGCGGGTGGTCGACTACAAGACCGGTAAGGCGCCGCCGGCCGCCCGAGCGCTGGCCGAGTTCAAGGCCATGTTCCAGATGAAGTTCTACGCGGTCGCATTGTTGCGTTCCCGCGGTGTCCAGCCGACCCGGCTGCGCCTGATTTACCTGGCCGACGGCCAGATGCTGGACTACACGCCGGATCGCGATGAACTGCTGCGCTTCGAGAAGACGCTGATGGCGATCTGGCGGGCGATCCAATCCGCCGGTCAGACCGGCGATTTCCGCCCCACCCCGTCGCGGTTGTGCGACTGGTGTCCGCACCAGCAGCACTGCCCGGTTTACGGCGGAACACCGCCACCCTATCCGGGATGGCCGGAATCTCTTGCCACACAGAGTGATTCGCACACGACCGAACCGGCGGCCTAACGGCCGACTCGACGGTGTGACCCACTAGTCAAGCGGCGAGAGCTCCTGCAGCATCGTGGGAATGAGCTCGCTGACGGTGGGATGAATGTGCATGGTCCGCGACAGCGTGGTGTAGGGCGCCTTGGCCGACATGACGTCCAGGATGCCGTGAATCGCCTCGTCACCGCCCACCCCCAGGATGGCGGCCCCCAGGATCTCCTGCGTGTCGGCGTCCACCACGACTTTCATGAAGCCTTGTGTCTCACCCTTTTCCACCGCCCGGCCAACTCGGGTCATCGGTCGCTTACCGACCAGCGCCTTGCGTCCCGCCGAGCGGACCTGATCGACGGTCATGCCCGCGCGCCCCAGCGGCGGATCGATGTAGAGCGCGTAGGTGGTGATGCGGTCGCTCACCCGGCGTGGGTCGTCGTCCAGCAGATTGGCGGCGACGATCTCGAAGTCGTTGTAGGAGGTGTGGGTGAATGCCCCCTTGCCGTTGCAGTCACCCATCGCCCAGATGTGATCGACGCTGGTCTTGAGTTGGTCATCGACCGCGATGTAGCCACGGGCGTCGGTCTGCACGCCGGCCGCTTCGAGGCCCAGATCGTCGGTGTTGGGGCGCCGGCCCACCGCAAGCAGCAGATGACTGCCCTGCACGGGCGCGGCACCCTCACGGGGTGTGAGCTCGAACCCGTTGCCGGTCTTGGCTATTCGCATATCATCGGCATCGACGATGATGTCGATGCCCTCGGCCCGCAGAATTTCCTCGACGGTGGACGAGACATCCTCGTCTTCGCGCGATGCCAACCGCGGGCCCCGTTCGACGACCGTCACCCGGGCTCCGAATCGCCGGTACATCTGCGCGAACTCCAGCGCGATGTAGCCGCCACCGACGATGACGAGATGTGTTGGCACCGTGTCGAGTTCGAGGACCGACACGTTGGTGAGGAAGTCGACATCGGACAGGCCCGGGATGTCGGGCACCACCGCACGGCCGCCGACGTTGAGGAAGATGCGGTCGCCGTGCAGCACGTCGTCCCCGACCCGGACCGTATGTGGATCCTGGAAGACCGCGTGCCCGCGGAAAACGGTGCAGCCCGTCATGCCCTCGAGCCAATCCTCGACGCCTTTACGGTCGCCCAGCATGATTTCGTCTTTGCGCGCCTTGACTTTCGCCATGTCCACGCTGACCGACCCGGTCCCGACGCCATATTCGGCCCCGCGGCGCGCCAGATGGGCGGCGTGCGCCGAGGCCACCAGCGTCTTGGTCGGGATGCACCCGGTGTTGACGCAGGTGCCGCCGATCAGCTTGCGCTCGACCACGGCAACGCGCTGCCCTACTGCGGTCAGCCGGCCCGCCAGCGGTGGGCCGGCCTGCCCGGCCCCAACGATGATCGCATCGAAATGCTCTGTCACTTAACCGCCGTCAGCAGGTACTCGGTCAGCACATGGCCCGTCGCCGCAAGGATGGCGAACCCGCCCGCGATCGCGACGGCATCCTCCAGCAGCGCGATGGGCAAGTCCCTTCCGCCTGTCGCGGCCACCAGCCGCTTACGCGCGTGGTAGCCGCCGAGGGTGCCCAGCACCGCGCCGATGACACCGGCGCCCAGGGCGGTGAAGGTCCAGTGCGGCCAAGCGCCCAGCGCCGCGCCCGCAAGCCCGCCCGTGACAATCCGGGCCGCGAAGATCGGCGGCGCGGTGCGGGCCGGCGTCTTGGGCAGCTTGTCGTTGATCAGTTCGCCCACGGCGAGGACGGTGAAGATGATCACCGCGATGATGTTGGCCAGCCAGGTCGCCCAGGTGCCGTGCAAATCGATCCAGCCGATGTAGGCGGCCCAGGCGACGACGGCGGGTGCGGTCAGCGACCGCAGCCCGGCCACGACACCAATCAGTAAAGCCAACAAGACAAGAAGCGCGTGTGTCACGGAAACCCT
>DASTKA010000205.1:0-15562 GCA_035716165.1 Mycobacterium sp.
ACGTTCCAGAAGGACCTGGCGCATCACCGCGCGGCCTGGCGTGCGGCTCGCCTCTTGGTTCTCGACGCGTTCACCACCGCCGAGGCGGCGGTGGCGTCGGGGGAGGACCTGACCCCGGCGCTGCGCGCCGACATGCGGGTGGCCGCCGTCTACGCCACCGACACGGCCCGCGGCTGCGCCGAATGGGCGCATCTGGCCGCCGGGACGAGCTCCATCCGCGAAGGCAGCCGGCTGGAACGCGCCTTCCGTGATATCTACACCGGAACACAGCACGCGTTCATCAGCGAGAAGGTCGCCATCGACGTCGCGCAGATCTGGCTGGGCATCATCGAAGACCAGCCCGGGCTTTAATGCGTTGAATCTAGGCACCACGACGGGTGCTCGCTACCATTGCGCGCATGCGCGGCTCGAAAATCCTGATCACCGGTCCGACCGGTCAAATCGCCACCCCCATCGCCCGTGCGCTTGCCGCCGACAACGAGGTATGGGGGATCGCCCGTTTCACCGACCCCGCCGCGCGCGACGGCCTCGAGAAGGCCGGGATCCGTTGCGAGAAAGTGAATCTGGCGACCGGCGACTTCACCGGTCTGCCAACGGATTTCGAGTACGTCCTCAACCTCGCGGTGGCCAAGAGCGGAAGCTGGGACAAAGACCTGGCGGCCAACGCGGAGTCGGTCGGCCTGCTGATGGCCCACTGCCGCAACGCGAAAGCCTTCCTGCACTGCTCGTCGGCCGCCGTATATGACCCACCGGATGACGCCCCGCGCAGCGAGCGCTCCGCGCTCGGCGACAACCACAAGCCGCTGTTTCCCACCTATTCCATTTCCAAAATCGCGGGGGAAGTGGTCGCCCGGTCGGTGGCGCGCGTTCTCGGCCTGCCCACCACGATCGCGCGGCTCAACGTTCCCTACGGCGACAACGGCGGGTGGCCGTTCTACCACATGGAGATGATGCTGGGCGGCATCCCGATCCCCGTTCCCCCCGGTCAACCCGCCCGCTACAACCCGATTCACGAAGACGACATCATCGCGACCATCCCCAAGCTGCTCGAGGCCGCGTCGGTCCCGGCGACCACCGTCAACTGGTGCGGCGACCAGACGGTCAGCCTGCAGGAGTGGTGCGACTACCTCGGTTCGCTCGTGGGCAAGGAGCCGATTTTCGAGACGAGCGAGCAAGCGCTGCGGGGCAATCCCACCACGATCGACCGCATGCACGAACTCATCGGCGGCACGTCGGTCGACTGGCGCGACGGAATTCGCCGCATGGCAGCCAAATTCCACCCCGACCTCGTGGGCGTCTAGGGGCGGCTCTCTGATAGGTGGGCCAAGACGCGCTCGGCGAACGCCTCGGGATGCTCCCGATGCATGAAATGCCCGCCTCGAACCTCCTCGACCGTGTACTCGTTCTCGAACATCCGCGCTGCGCGACGATAGTCCTTCGGCTCGGCGACCGGGTCGTCCAGGCCCGCGAACGCGACGACGGGCACCGCGATGCGCGCCTTCAGTGATGGGCTGGGTATGGGGGAGAGCTTTCGGTAGTAGCCGAACGCCGCGTTCAAGCTCGCGGGGTTGGAAAAGGTCGCGCGGACCGCGTCGAATTCCCGCGGCTCTGGATTCCACGTCGGGGACCATCGCCGATAAATCGCCGGCAGCGCCGCGAAGTCGTTGCGCGCGAAGCGCTTCGCGGCGCCCGGCAGCTTGTATGCCGCGAAGTGGCGGACACCCCACAGCTTCTTCAGCGTCGGCTTGAGCGTCGCTGGGTGCGGAATACCGATGACAAGCAGCTTCTTCACGCGGTCAGGACCTAGCGCGGCCGCGCCGTATGCGGCCGCGGCTCCCCAGTCGTGCGCGATGATGACGGCGTCGCGGGCGCCGAGCGCTTCGATGAGAGCCAAAGCATCGCGCGCCAAAGTTTCCTGGTCGGGATCGGCATCCGGGATCGCGCTGGGGTGGTATCCGCGCATGTAAGGGCTGACCGCACGGTAGCCCTCGGCGGCGACGCGTGAGCGCAGGTCATCCCAGGTATGGGCGGTGTCGGGGAAGCCGTGCAGCATGAGTACGAGCGGCCCGGAGCCCTGTTCGAGGTAGGCGAATCTCAGTCCGTTCGCCTCGACGAAACCGATCTCATCGCCCATGCTTCGGGGACAGTACGCTCATGCACCGCCAGCGCAAGCGGATCTCAACGATGCTGGGCAGCTGCGGACGAACATGACAACATCACCGGGTGACCAACACGTCCGATCCGGCGGCGCAGCGCCTGCGCACGCTGGCCCTGTTGCGCCGCGTGCGGGATCGCATCGACCGGGACTACACCCAGCCGTTGGACGTCGAGGCGCTCGCGCGCGGGGTCCATATGTCCGCCGGCCACCTGAGTCGCGAATTCCGGCGCGCCTACGGCGAATCGCCGTACTCGTATCTGATGACGAGGCGCATCGAGCGGGCGATGGCGCTGCTGCGCCGCGGCGACCTGAGCGTCACCGAGGTGTGCTTCGCGGTCGGTTGCTCGTCGTTGGGCACCTTCAGCACCCGATTCACGGAATTGGTCGGCGTACCGCCCAGCACGTACCGCCGATCGGCTGATGCGCTGGCGGGCATGCCGCCCTGCGTGGCCAAACAGGTGACGAGACCGATCAGGAATCGAGAAGCGCCTGCTGTCGGATCGCACCTAGCCTGACCGCATGAACATCACCATTCACTCGAGTTTCCTTCCCCATGAAGACCCGGAATCCTCGCTCGCCTTCTATCGCGACGTCCTCGGATTCGAAGTTCGCCTCGACGTCGGCAAGGGGACGATGCGCTGGATCACAGTCGGGCCGCCGAACCAGCCGGACACCTCCATCGTCTTGAACCCGCCGGCCGCCAACCCGGGCCTCACCGACGACGAGCGCCGCACCATCGCCGAGATGATGGCCAAGGGCAGCTACGCCACGCTGCTGCTGGCCACCAAGGACCTCGACGGCACTTTCGAGCGGCTGCAGGCCGGCGATGTCGACATCGTCCAGGAGCCCACCGACCAGCCGTACGGGCTTCGCGACTGCGCGGTCCGTGATCCCGCAGGGAATCTCATTCGAATCCAGGAACTGCGCTGACCCGGTGGTGCTTGACCAGCCGTGTGCACAATGCTAAGCAAGTGCTCAGCACTGAGCGCATCAGGCGCTGCGGCGCCACGACTGGCATGACGAAGGGGATCAGATGACGGTGCAGGCGGTACTGGACGACATCCGTAAGCGTCCCGGAACGGGTGACGTCATCTCGGTCATCGATCCCGCGACCGAGGAGACGATCACCGAATTCACCGACTGTGGGCAAGAGGCGGTCAACGACGCGGCCGCGCGGGCGAAGGCGACGTTCGAGTCGGGCGTCTGGTCGGAGCTTCCGGGCCGCGAGCGGGCCAAGATCTTGTGGCGGATCGGGGACTTGATCGACGAACACGCCGAAGAGTTCGCCCAACTCGACTCGCTCAACACCGGCATGCCGCTGATGCAGGCCCAATTGCAGATGTCGACCTGTTCGGAGTTCTTCCGCTACTACGCCGGTTGGTGTTCGAAGATCAACGGCGTCGCCTACGACGTGAAGACCGACGGCATCGCGACCGACAAGTACGTGAACATGCACGCCTACACGCTCAAAGAGCCGTACAGCGTTGTGGGGCTGATCTTTCCGTGGAACGGCCCCATCTTCAACGCCAGCGCGAAGCTTGCGCCGGCCCTGGCCGCCGGCGGCAGCCTGTTGGTCAAACCCGCCGAAGAGACACCGCTGTCGGCGCTGCTGCTGGACAGGCTCGTTCACGAGGCCGGTGTCCCCGAGGGGGTCGTCAACCTGCTGACCGGTTACGGCCACACCGCGGGCGCCGCGATCACCGCGCACCCCGATGTCCAGAAGGTCGCCTTCACCGGCTCCACCGAGGTCGGCAAGGAGATCGTGCGGGCCTCGGCTGACAACCTGAAGAAGGTCACGCTCGAACTCGGCGGGAAATCGCCGGTGCTGATCTTCGACGACGCGAACCTGGACAACGCCATCATGATGGCGTCGCTGGGCATCTTCGTGCACTCGGGCCAGGGCTGTGTCTGCGGGTCGCGCATCTTCGCCCAGCGCGGCGTCTACGACCGGGTCGTGGAAGGCATTGCGATGATGGCGAATTCGTTCAAACTGGGCGCCCCCAGCGAGGAGGGCTGCGTCAGCGGCCCGCTGATCAGCGAGAAGCAGTTGAAGCGCGTCATGGGCTTCATCGACGAGGGCAAGAAGGACGGCGTCGACGTGGTCACCGGCGGCCACCGGCTGGACCGCAAGGGCTACTTCGTGCACCCTACGGTGCTCACCAACGTCGACACGAGCATGCGGCTGTACCAGCAGGAGATCTTCGGTCCGGTGGTCACCATCCTGCCGTTCGACGACGAGGACGAGGCCGTGGCGTTGGCCAACGACACCACCTACGGCCTGGCGGCCACCGCATGGACGGAGAACCTCGGTCGGGCCCACCGAATCATGAGGCGACTGCAGGCCGGCAGCGTGCAGGTCAATTGCCAGCTGGTCTTCGACCACGATGTGCCGTTCGGCGGGTACAAGCAGTCCGGCTGGGGTCACGAGTTCGGTAAAGAGGGCCTCGAGATCTACCTGAAGACGAAGTCGGTCTGGGCTCAGCTCTAGACCCGTTGTCCCACAACGGAAAGTCCCGGACCCCAACCAGGTCCGGGACTTCTCCGACTGCGGTCAGACCAGTCAAGATCCCTTGTTGTAGCGAGTGAGGAACCCGACGGAGGCCACCGCGGCCGCGGTGCCGATCACACCCCACAGCACCAACTGGAAGGCCATCGCGGCGAAGAACCAGCCGAAGGTCATCCCGATGTAGAGCATCCAGATCACTCGGAACAAGCTCCAGACCGCAAGCAGGCCGGTGCTGATCCCGATGTACAGGCTGCGTTGCCGATCGACTCGGTTGATCTGCTCTTGGATGCTGGTCGGCACGATGTTCATCTGCTGTCTTCCTTTCGTGGGGCGCCGCCCCGGCGGCGGCGTCGTTGCGATAAGTACAGCCGGTGGAACTGGCTACCGATCCCAACAACTTGGCGCGATTACAGCGCGCCAACCGTTGATGCTCAGGCGGCCGGTGCCGCTGTCTCGACGTTCTCGTCGACCGGACGATTCATCTGGGCCTTGAACTGGTGATACCTCTGGGCCCGCCCGGGTCGGCGCCGGACGGTCAGCCACCCTGCCGCGAGCACCAGGAACCAGAGCGGGAACCACGCCAGGGCGACCGCGGTTTGCCTTTCGGCGCACAGCGTCCAGATGACGAACGCGAAGAAGGCGAGGACGGCGCCGCACATCGCCACGCCACCGGGCATCTTGTAGGGCGAGTCGGCATGTCGTTGTGCGCGTCGACGCCGGTAAACCAGGTAGCTGACGACAATCATCGCCCACACGAACATGAACAACAGCGAAGCAATCGTCGTCACGAGGGTGAAGGCGCCCATCACTGAACCGCCCACGTAGAGGAGCGGAATGGAGGTCAGCAGCAGCGCCACCGTGAGAAATAAGGCCAGCGCGGGCACGCTGCCGCGATTGAGTCGACGGAACGCGGCTGGAGCACTTCCTTCGTGCGCCAGGCCGAAAAGCATACGGCCGGTGGAAAATACCCCCGAGTTGGCGGCGGAGGCGGCTGCGGTGATCACGACGAAGTTGACGATCGACGCTGCAGCGGCAAAACCTGCCAGGGAGAACATCATCACGAACGGCGACTCACCACTGGTGAACTGTCGCCACGGAACGACCGTGAGAATCGCCAGTAGCGCACCGATATAGAAGATCGCCACCCGCAGCGGAACGGCATTGATCGCACGGGGGAGAGTGCGGCGAGGGTTCACCGTCTCCGCCGCCGCAGTGCCGACGAGTTCCACGCCGACGAAGGCAAAGAACGCGATCTGGAAGCCACGGACCACGCCCATGAATCCGGTGGCGAAAATTCCGCCGTCGTTCCACAGATTCGCAACCGTTGCGTGATGACCTTGCGGCGAAACGAAATTCGTCGCCAGCAGGATCACGCCGACGCCGATGAAGCACACAATCGCGACGACTTTGATCAGGGCGAACCAAAACTCGGCCTCACCGAAGTTGCGGACGCTGAACAAGTTGAGGACGAGGAGGAGTGCACCGGTGACCAGTGGCGGTAGCCATGCGGGCACGTCGGGCCACCAGAACTTCGAATAGCCGGCGATCGCGACGACCTCTGCGATGCCGGTGGCGATCCAGGCGAACCAGTACGACCACCCGACGAAGAAGCCCGCCGCCGGGCCCAGAAGGTCAGCCGAGAAGTCAACGAATGATTTGTAATTCAGGTTGGACAACAACAGCTCGCCCATCGCGCGAAGTACGAAGAACACGAAGAACCCGATGATCCCGTACACCAGCACCACCGCCGGGCCGGCAAGCGAGATCGTTCGCCCGGACCCCATAAATAGACCGGTGCCGATCGCGCCTCCGATCGCGATCAACTGGATATGACGGTTAGAGAGGCCCCGACGCAGTTGTGGGACAGCGGCGTTGGGCGCGGCGACGTCGTCGCACATGTGTCACGTCCTCGTCAGTAGGAGCCGTTCTAACCGCTGCTCCGCACGTTAGCCCGATGTCTTGACGACGAGCTTGCCGACGTTCTTGCCGTCGAAGAGCATGTTGATCGCCGTCGGCAGCTGCTCGAATCCCTCGACGACGGTCTCGAGCGGCGTGAGCTTTCCCGCCTCGATGAGGCCGGCGATTTCGGGCATCGCTTCCGCCGCCCGCCCGAAGTGGTCCAGGACGATGAAGCCCTGAACCATGGCGCGCTGGATGAGCAGATTCCCGAATGCGCGCGGGCCCGGCGGGGGGTCTTCGGCGTTGTAGCCGGAGATCAGGCCGCAGAGCGCGACACGGGCGCCGATGTTGAGCCGAGCGAAGATCGCGTCCATCAAGTCGCCGCCGACGTTCTCGAAGTCGACGTCGATGCCGTTGGGGGTCGCCGCAGCCAGCTGGGCTCGCCAGTCGTCGGCGCGGTGGTCGACGGCCGCGTCGAAGCCCAGCCGGTCGGTGAGCAACGCGCACTTCTCCGGGCCGCCGGCGATCCCGACGACACGAGCACCGGCGGCCTTGGCAAGTTGGCCGGCAACCGAGCCGACGGCGCCCGCCGCCGCGGAGACGACGACCGTCTCGCCCGGTTGCGGCTTGGCGATATCGCGGATCCCGATCCACGCGGTGAGCCCGGTCATCCCCAGGGCGCCCAGGTAGGCGCTCGGCGAGATGCCGTGTGCGACGTCGATCGGGTTCACCATCGCCGTGTCGTCCAGGACCGCGTACTCCTGCCAGCCGAGGAGGCCTTGCACCTGCTGGCCGACCGCGTACCTGGAGCTCTTGGATGCGACCACCTCACCGAGCGCGCCCGCGCGCATGACCTCGCCGATCCCGACCGGAGGCAGGTAGGTCGGGGTGTCGTTGATCCACATGCGGTTGGTGGGATCGAGCGAAATCCAGTCGACGCGCACCAGCGCCTGGCCGTCGCCGAGCTCGGGGATCGCCTCTTCGCTCAGTTCGAAAGTGCCTGGGCCAATGCGCCCGACGGGTCGTTCGCGAAGCAGGAAGCGACGGTTTCGTCCGGTCATTAGCGCACCGTACCCTCAGCACACATGCGCGTTCTACCCTGCACAAAGGGGGTCGCTCGACCGGAGGTGCGCTCGATGAAGGTGATGTCGCGACTCGTACTGGCGCCGATCGCCGTGATCGCGGTGGCCGTGTTCGTCACGCCCGGATCCCCCATGGCCGATTCGCCGCCCACCAAAGTGATCACTGCGGTGGCCGTCGGACCCGGCGGACAGCCGATCAACGGTTACAAGGAAGCGCCCCCGGAGGGCAACGTCTTCGCCGTCAGCGACTGCAGCACACCCTCACCGTCGGCGGTGGCCGACAACGTCTACTACTGCTCACCCAGCGCCGCCGGCGCCGGCACCTGCTGGCCCTCAACGCCGGGATCGCTTCTGTGCGTGGACGATCCGTGGGACCAGCGGCTGCACCGGGTGAGCTACGACGGCTCGCTCCCGCCCGTGCAGCCGCCCGCGACGCCGGACCCGTTCGCGCTGGCCCTCGACGACGGCACCCACTGCCTGCTGCGCAACGGCGGCGCATGGGGCGGGCGCGCCGACGGGTACGTCGGCGTCTATGGCTGCGGCCCCCGCGCCGACCTCGCGGTGCTCTGGCAGCCCAGCCAGGGCGCCGGGAGCTGCATCGACCGCTCCTCGGCGGCGTGGACGGTCAAGGTCGGCCAACTCGGCGCACCGGACGCCGTCCTCCCGCCGCCCCAGACCCACGCGGTGACCGCAGCATGGCTCGCCGGAGGCAGGGCCGGTCAGTAGCGCGGCAACGGTGCTGCTATAACGCAACGTATGTCTGGCCCAGGGCACACGATCACCCATGTTTCCGATACGGCCCGGTGGACGGCGTTGCACCGGGCAACCGAATCGGCCCGTCCCGATGCGCTGTTTCGCGACCCGCTCGCGGAACGGCTCGCCGGCGAACAGGGCCGGGCGATCGTCGACAACGTGCCGTGGCGGGATCGCAGCGGTTTTTGGCTGGTCGCGCGCACCAAGCTCATAGACGACGCCATCGCCGACGCGCTCGCCGACGGCTGCGACCGCGTGCTGAACCTGGCCGCCGGCCTGGATACCCGGCCCTATCGCTTGGACCTTCCGTCCGGGTTCACCTGGATCGAGGCCGATCTCCCCAAGCTGCTCGCAGAGAAGACGCAAGCACTCGCCGACCAGACCCCTCGATGCCGGCTGACCCGCACGGCCGTCGACCTCGCCGACCCGCACGCCCGGGACGCGTTCTTCAACGACGCGCTTGCCGGTGCGACGAAGGCCTTGGTGCTCACCGAGGGGCTGTCGATGTACCTCGAGCCCACCGACATCGTCGGGCTTTCGCATGCGATCAAGCGCCCCGAGGTCGCCTGGTGGATGCTCGATTTCGCCTTTCCCGGCCTGAGGAAGCGGATCAACAAGAACGTCGCCGGGATCTCGGCGAACGCGCCGTTCAAGTTCGCCCCGGCAAATGGGCTGGCCTTCTTCGAGGACCTGGGCTGGCGGACCGTCGAAGCGGAGTCGGTGCTCGAGGCCGCACACCGATTGCATCGCCTACCGCTGTGGATGCGCCCGCTGGGATGGCTGCCTCGCACGGATTTGCGCCGTCCTGGCGGCAGACCCACGAGCGCGGTCGCGCTGCTTACCCACTAGATGCCGGGGCGGTGACCGAAGGCGCCTACCAGACGCGTATCCAGTCGATGAGCATGTCGGCGGGGTAGCTGCCCGGGCCCGGGTCTTCGCCACCCGATCCGGCCACTGCCAGGTTGAACACCGGATAGACCGTGTAGCCCGCCCCGTTGAACGGCCAGTCGGGCAGCGAGCTCGCCGGCACGTCGAAGTAGGGCGCAGCGCCGTCGGTGTAGTCCTTCCAGAATCGGATGCCCGCCTCGTCCCACTGCGTGCGCCAGGTGTGCCAGGCGCTGTCCACCGCGATGTTGTGGGTCTTCCATTCGCCACCGTTGGCTTTGGCGTGGACGGTGGTCGCCGCGGGCCATTTGCCGTTGCCGTACCACTCCATGACGTCGATCTCGCCCTGATCGTCATTGCCGAGCCAATACGCGGGCCAGGCGCCCGGGGTCAGGCAGTTCAGCTTGATCCGGGCTTCCCAGGTGTGGCCCACACCGCCGCGCCATAGGCTTTGCACCTTGCCGCTGTAGTAGGTGGGGCCGTCCTTGGCGGCGCGCAGCACCAGGTTGGAATTGCCGTCGACGAACACGTTGCGGCGATCGTCGCGGTACTGCCCGATGTGCTCGGGCAGCTCCCAATAGGTCGGGTCCTTGATCGTCTCGCGGGCTTTGGCGATCGCCCATTTCGACCCGTCGGGCGCGGAGCCGGCCGGACCGTCGAAGTCGTCCGAGAAGATGTAGTTCCCGGCTTGGCCGCTGGGCGCGGCCGGCGGCGGTGTCCGACCCGAGGGCGTGTCCGGTCGGGGCGGGTAGGCCCAGGCTTTCGGGGCAGGCAGCGTGGCTGCCAGCACCCCGATCCCGGTTGTCAAAATCATGCGGCGGCGATCCATCTCCGGCATAAGCAAGGGACACTAGCAGCCAACCGGGCAAGAAGTTAAAACGGAATTCTGTCGGTGCCTGTCGCTATGGTTCTGATCGCGGTCGGACCAGCACGGACGACAGCACAGCAGTGGCAACGGATTACGCTCGCGAATTCACGGCCAATTCTCACCTTGACGGGTGGTTTGGTCTCAGGATTCGGCGGGCATTCTGGAATCACGATCCGATAACCACACTGTTGTAGCTTTTGCGGGTGGTACCGAGAGGAGCGACGATCGTGGCGAATACATCAGAAGGCACGGTTATTTTCCTTCAGAACCACCCTGCATGGGTAGCCGCTCGACGTCGAGAACGCGAACGCAATGAAGCGATGCGCCGTCATCCGTCATGTCGCCTCCGTCAGCGCGCCGCTGCCTCTGGTAACGCGGTCGTCCCGCTGGTCCGCAACTTCAAGCTGTACTCGAGCGGCAACACGCCCGCCTGAATTCATCGCGAAATTCGCGTGACTCCGTCCGTTTCTGGACGCTCGAAAACGATCTCGGAGCAAACTCGGAGCAAGCAATACGCAGCCGTACCGGCCAGCTAGTCCTGATGTCTTGAAAAAGAGATATTCAGCCGGGTTTCCGATACTGCTATCCGGCGTAGTAATGATGAGTTCTGCCAGCGCAAGGCGCCGGGCTAAAGGACGCAAGCAGCACGCCCCGACGAAACCGCTACGGCCAATGAGGCTCCGCTAGCGGCGCCGTAAAGGGGTGGCTCAGAGCTTGCTCGCGACGAAGTCGGCGGCCTGGTTGGCCATACCAGCGTCGATGTAGGCCCCGGCGAGATGCTGCGGCCAGTTTTCCTTCCAGGTGTTCGGGTCGGCCGGGTTGCAGATGGGATCGGCGCCGTGGCACAACTCGATGGTCCGGTCGTTGTAGGTCGGGTTGAAGTTGGTGATTGGACCCGCCCATGCGCTTCCGTTACCGAACAGGGCGACGGCGGCGATGTGCTGATCGGCGCCCGGCGGCAGCGGGCTGTCGAAACCGAACGCGCCGATGGGTGCCGCCAGCACGACGTCGGTGACCGCCGCACCCAGCGAGTAGCCGCCCAGCACCAGCCGGGTGTCGGGGCAGTTGTTGACCATGTCCTGGATGTGGTGGCTCATGTCATTGGCACCCTGGGCGACCTCGGTATCGGCCGGGTACTGCACGGCGTATGTGCCGACGGTCCGGTTCACCTTGCTGCGCACATCGCTGATGAACGCATTGCCCAGCACACCCGCCCCCGCTGATTCGTTGCGGCCACGGGCGAACACGATCTGCACCGGCGGGCAGTTCGCGGCCGCGGCCGGCGGCGCCGCCCCCGGCGTCCCGGGCGGAAGCACCGCGGTGGGCAGCGTAAGGGCTGCCGCGGCCGTGACCGCGGCAAGGCCGGCACCAGCAAATTTCCGGACAAGTAAGGCGCGCACAGGATGATGGTAAAGCGAACCCGCTCGGCTCGCTGGGCAGTCGGTATACAGATCGCGGGCGATCGCTCAGCGCGAACAACGACCACGGTGTCGGCGGTGGCGACCGAGACGATAAGTTCAGCTGATGGGTCACGCCGACGCGAACGCGCCCGAGCGCTTGTTCGCGCTGGCCGAACAGGTGCAAGGCTTCATGCCGGCCGACGAGGGCCGCGCGCTCTACGACGCCGCGCTGCGGTATCTCGGGGGCGGAATCGGCGTCGAGATCGGCACGTACTGCGGGAAATCCACCCTTCTGCTGGGCGCAGCGGCGCAGCAGACCGGCGGCGTGCTCTTCACGGTCGACCACCATCACGGCTCCGAGGAGCACCAGGCCGGCTGGGAGTATCACGACGCTTCCATGGTGGATGAGGTCACGGGCCTCTTCGACACACTGCCGACGTTTCGCCGGGCACTCGATACCGCCGAGTTGGGCGACCACGTGGTCGCGATAGTCGGGAAGTCGCCGCTGGCGGCGCGGGCCTGGCGCGCACCGCTGCAGTTCTTGTTCATCGACGGCGGCCACAGCGAAGCCGCCGCGAACCAGGACTTCGACGGCTGGGCCAAGTGGGTTGCCCCGGGTGGGGCGCTGGTCATCCACGACGTGTTCCCCGACCCGAAAGACGGCGGGCGCCCGCCGTATTACATCTACTGTCGCGCACTCGATTCCGGACAGTTCCGGGAGATATCCGCCACCGGCTCGTTGCGGCTGCTCGAACGTGTCAGCGGTCAGCCGGGGGAGCAGGTCTAACCGAGCGTGCGGTTACCGGCCGGGGCCGGTGACAACGCATTCGCAGTCGAAGTCGGTCTGCAGACCCATCGGCAGCTCCTCGCCGCGAAAGATCCCCGCGCCTGCGGTGGTGTTCGACAGGGCGTCCGCCGCCAAGATCATCGCCGCGCCCGTCCAGGTGGTCCGCTCTTCGGGCCACCGCTTCCCGTCCGCGAAAACCAGCCCAGTCCAATATGATCCGTCGTCTTCGCGGAGATGCTGCATCGCGGCGAACTGGCGATGGGCAGCTGAGCGCTGCCCGATGGCGTCGAGGGCCATTACCAGCTCGCATGTTTCGGCGCCGGTCACCCACGGGCGGTCGCCGACACAGCGAATGCCCAGACCGTCGACCACGAAGGCGTCCCAACGCAGTTTGATGCGCTCGGCCGCCGCGGGACCACGCAAGGCGGTGCCGAGGATGGGGTAGTACCAGTCCATCGAGTAGCGGTCCTTCTCGGTGAACGCCTCGGGGTGCGCGAAGATAGCGTGTCCCAGGCGGCCCAGCGCCAGCTCCCACTCCGGCTGCGGATCTCCGACCACAGCGGCCAGGGCAAGCGCGCACCGGATGCTGTGGAAAATGCTCGAGCATCCGGTCAGCAGCGCTTCCGGCAACACACCGGCTTCGCTTCGTGCCCAACCGATTTCGCCGTAACCGGCCTGCATGTCGATGACGAAGTCGATGGCTTTGTGGACCACCGGCCACATCTCGGCCGCGAATGACTCGTCCCGGGTGACCAGCACGTGGTGCCACACGCCGGCGCCGATGTAGGCACAGAAGTTGCTGTCGCTGTTGGCGTCTTCGACGACCCCCGCCCGAAATTGGATGGGCCAGGAGCCGTCCGGTCGCTGGGTGCGCCGGCTCCAGTCGAAGGCGGCCCGCGCCGGTTCCAGCAGTCCGGCGGTGGTCAGCGCCATGGCGCACTCGATGTGGTCCCACGGATCGGTGTGCCCGCCCTCGAACCAGGGGATGGCACCCGTTGGTTCCTGTGCGGCGGCGATGGACAGCGCGGTCTGTCGGCATTGCTCGGGAGTCAAAACCCCTGCAACGGCTGGCGGATTAGACCGATGCAACTGAATATCCTTCAGTAGCCTGGCTTTTCGCCTCCTGCGGCTTGACGAAGTACATCGCTACGCTCTTGCCCATCAGCGGATTGAGCATCGACTCCGCCAATTGGGTGATCTTCGGCCGCTGCATCAGGTCCCACACCAGCAGCTTGTGGTAGGCGGTCACCGCGCGGTGATCGGTGTTCTGCACGCCCACAGCACATTTGAGCCACCAGAAGGGGGAGTGCAGCGCATGGGCGTGGTGGGTGTGGGTCAGTTCCATTCCGCCACCGGAGATCTTGCCGCGCAATTCACTGGCCCGGTAGATGCGAACGTGGCCGCCCTCGTTGCTGTGGTATTCGTCAGACAGCAACCAGCACACCCGCTCCGGCAGCCACCTCGGCACGCTGACCGCCAGCGTGCCACCCTCTTTGAGCACCCTGATCAGTTCGCTGATCGCCGCGTCGTCATGGGGGATGTGCTCCAAGATTTCCGACGCGATGACGCAGTCGAACGTCTCGTCGGCGTAGGGCAATTTCAGCGCGTCACCGACGACCACCTTCGCCGACGCCGCGGCCGGCGCCTCGCCCGTCTCGGCCATCGCTCGCAGGATGGTGTCCACCGAACGCAATTCGGCCTCGTCGCGGTCGAAGGCGACGACGTCGGCGCCACGCCGAAAGGCTTCGAAAGCGTGCCGGCCGGCTCCGCATCCCACGTCGATGACCTTGGTCGACGGCCCGACCCCGATCCGGTCGAAATCGACTGTCAGCATGGCGCGCCGCTCTGCGCGTTGCGTGCGATCGCTCGCTCGTAGACCCGAACGGTCTGCGCGGCAACGGCTTCCCAGCTGAAGACCTCGACGGCGCGGGTCCGTCCCGCCTTGCCGAGGCTGCGGCGCTTCTCCGGAGAGTCCAGGAGTTCACCGAGCGCGTGGGTGAGCGCGTCCACGTCGGCGGGCGGCACCAGTTCGGCGCAAGCACCGTCCGTCCCCAGGACTTCCGGTAGCGCGCCGACCCGGCTGGCGACGATCGGGGTGCCGCTGGCCATGGCTTCCACGGCGGGCAGCGAAAACCCTTCGTAGAGCGACGGGATGCAGGCGACCTCCGCGGAGGCGAACAGGGCGGCCAACTCCGCGTCGGACAGTCCGTTGGTGATGTGCACGATGTCGGAGATCCCGAGTTCGGCGATGAGTTTGTGGGTCGGACCATTGGGCTCCACCCTGGCGACCAACCGCAACTCGAGGTCCCGGACGGTGCGCAGCCGGGCGACGGCTTGCAGCAGGGTGCGGACGCCCTTCAGTGGGGTGTCGGCGCTGGCGATCGCGATGATGCGGCCGGGCTCGCGGGGGCCGGACCCCGGTTTGAACAGCTCGGTGTTCACCCCCAGCGGCACGACGTGAAGCTGCTCCGGTGCGACATCGAAGTCGGCGATGATGTCGGAGGCCGACGACGACGAGACCGTCAACAGGTCGGGTATGTGGCGGGCGACTTCTTGCTGCATGTCCAAGAACCCATACCAGCGGCGCACCAACGGCTTTCGCCACCATCGCGCGGCGGCCAGATCCAGCACCCGATCGCGGGTGATCGGGTGGTGGACGGTGGCCACGACGGGAAGTCCCGCGCCGGCGATGCTGAGCAGTCCGGTGCCCAGGCTCTGGTTGTCGTGGACGACGTCGAAATCGCCTGTGCGCTGGGCAAGTAACCGGGCGGCCCGCATCGTGAAGGTCCGCGGTTCGGGAAAGCCCGCGGTCCACGTGGTGAGCAGTTCCATGACGTCGATCGAGTCGCGAATTTCGCTCGGCCGCGGCACCCGGAAAGGGTCGGGTTCCCGATACAAATCGAGGCTGGGCACCTCGGTGAGCCGGACCCGCGGATCGAGCAGGTCGGGATACGGCTGTCCGGAGAACACCTCGACGTCGTGACCGAGTTCCACCAGACCGTGGCTGAGATGGCGCACGTAGACGCCCTGTCCGCCGCAATGGGTCTTACTACGGTAGGACAGCAGGGCAATTCGCATACTCAACTCTTCTTTGCTGGAAAATGACCGCGGAATGGCGCCGAATACATCGCGGTCAACGGACTCCCGAACTCCGTGACAGCAAACTGGACATGTGTCCAGACTATAGTTCGATCACCTAATCGAGCGCAACGAGCCGGTAATCC
>DASTKA010000206.1:0-2173 GCA_035716165.1 Mycobacterium sp.
TGTACCATTCGTTGAATTCGTGCTCGTGCTCGGACGCGACGTTCATCCCGATCATAAACAGCGCCGCAGCGCCCGGCGGCGCCGTGCGGTCGCCGGGGAACACTTGCTCGCCTTCGTAACGCACAACGCTTTTCCGAAACTTCGCAGTGCGCTTGGTCCAGGGCGACCCGTTGTCGCCGCCGACTGCGAGATAGGGCGGGCTGTGCAGCACGCCGACATTGTCGAGATCATAGGTCGCAACCGAAATCTTCGGGTTCTCCGTGCTGATCCAGCGATCGGCGTTCAGGAACCCCGGCACCCGCAGGCGTTCGGGGATGTGTTCCAGATCGTACCAGTCGTGAAATTCGTCCTCGGGCGCCGCCGAGAAATCCATCGCCGCTATCAGGATACCCTTCGCCATCGTTCCCTCCGATAAAACCGCCGCATCATCCTCGGACCATGACCACTCGGCGACACATCTCGATCGAACGCGGGGGGCCCCATCAGGCTGACCGAAGTCAGAGGCGGTCAGCCCGGAATGGCCTCGGCGTGGCGGAGAAACCGCCGGTTCGGGGCGCTGCGCGGACGGGTTCCCATACGTTCGTGCGCAAGCGATACGGCAACGTTGCGCTGACCGGCGCGCACGGCTGCCTCGGTCAGGGTCCAGTCCACCACGTCGCGTTGCGCGTGGCTGCCGCCGATCTGCCATAGATCGAAACGAACCGGTAGCAATAATTCGACTGCCTCGGCATACGTGCCGCGGTGGAAGGCCGTGAGACCTTCGACCACCGGAATGCCGACGGTGCGATAGAGGCCGGCCGCTTCGACGCCGCTCGCCGCCGTCTCGTGCATCGCCTCGAGCCGCCGCTCGACCAGCGTTTCCTGGCCCGAGCGCAACTCGGCCATTGCCGCGTGTATGTCGGTGAAGACGAGGCATTTCCCGTCGGCGTGGCCTTGCCATAATGCGGCCAGATCCGGCCAGCGGCCGCCGACGTCGCAGCCGAGCGTGTCGAGGCGCCACAGCAGCGCGGTGGCGTTGGTGAGACTGAGCGCCACCGGGCGTTGCGTGGCGCGCATCGGCCCGTCGTAGAGTGCGAGCGCGGCGTCGTATTGCCCCAGTTCGAGGTGGAACAGCGCCTTGTGCCACCAGATATGGACCTGGTTCAGGTGGTCCGGGGTCGACCACAGCCCCTCGCGCGCGGCCATCCACCCCAGCCCGTCTTCCGGGCGCCCGGTCATTTCCATCACATGCGCCACGGTGTGGTGCGGCCAGAAGCTGAACGGTTCGAGTTCGGCGGCCGCGCGCGACTCGTCCTCGGCCCTTGAGTAATCGCCGGCTTCCTCCAGCCCGAAGGCGTGGAAGGCCAGCAAGGTGCCGTAGCCCGGTTGGTCCTTAGACCAGAATGGCAAGGCCCGCGCCGACCGATCGCGGACCCGAGGGAAGCGTCCGAGGAACCCGTCGATCAGCGCCGCGCCCTGATGCGCCACAAGGTCGAACGGGTAGTGCATCAGGTGGCGGTCCAGCACCCCGACGGCGGCGGCCCGGGCACCTTGCACCAAATAGGAGAGCGCGGCGAGATGGGCTTGCTCACGCTCGTTCAACCTCAAGCGCCGGGCGGTCTCGACCAACGTCCCGGCGTGGGTCAGCAAGCCGGGGTCATTGGCTACCGCAAACACCCACGCTTTTCCCAGGTATGCCATGGCGAAGTCGGGTGCGTCCGCGCGTGCTGCGTCGAACAAGCCGATGGCGTCGCCGTGGACGAGGTTGAACGCCCGCACTGCCTGATCGTATGTGGCGACGGCCGCTTCCGTCGCACCGGAAAGGCAATGTCCCTGGGCGTCCTGGATCATGGTTGGCTCCATTGCTTCGGAACGCCGGCCAATTGTGGCTCGGGGCCGAGCGGGCCCGGCTGCCCGTTGATCGGCCATTCGTCCGCCGGGTGTGCAGGTTAGGGCCTGCGCTGCCCGCGGCGCAACAAATTGATTGCGACACCCCCGTTTGATGTGCCACGGCGTAACCCCAAGCCGTGACAAGACGTTATTGTCTGCCTTCACCCTCCGAAGGGGTTCGGGTATCGACAAGCCAAGCGCGTCTTGCTATAGAGCGCACCTTGCAGCGGGTGCATAGCTCAGTTGGTAGAGCAGCTGACTCTTAATCAGCGGGTCGCAGGTTCGAGTCCTGCTGCACCCACCA
>DASTKA010000207.1:0-2408 GCA_035716165.1 Mycobacterium sp.
CAGTTCGGGGTCGGTCATCAGCGCGCGGGCGATCAGCACCCGCTTGCGCTCACCCTCGGACAGCGTTCCGTAGGTGCGCTCCGCGAGGTGCTCGGCGCCCAGGCTCTCCAGCATGTCGATCGCCCGGCGGTAGTCGACGTCCTCGTAGCGCTCCCGCCACCTGCCCATTACCGCGTAGCCGGCCGAGACGACGAGATCGCGCACCACTTCGTCGGTGGGTATCCGCTGCGCCAAAGCCGAGGAGCTGAGCCCGATCCGGGATCGCAACTCGCTCACGTCGACCCGGCCCAGCCGCTCGCCGAGCACGAAAGCGACGCCGGACGAGGGGTGTTCGGCCGCCGCGGCGATCCGCAGCAGCGAGGTCTTGCCGGCGCCGTTGGGGCCGACGATCACCCAGCGTTCATCGAGCTCCACCGCCCAGTCCACCGGCCCGACCAAGACGTTGCCGCCACGCCGCAGCGACACCTGCCTGAAGTCGAGCAGCAGATCGGGGTCGGCTGCATCGCTGGTTTCGGGCACCCGACCATCGTGCCGTACCGCGGCGGTCGAATACCTGCCGGGTCGCTACCTGCCGGGCGGGTTACTCGGGCGGGATCTCCACCCGGCGGATCTCGCCGTCGACCGCGTCGGCGGCCTCGATTTCGCCGCGCGTCACGCCCAACAGAAACAGCACCGTGTCCAGATACGGATGGCTCAGCGACGCATCGGCGACCTCACGCAGCGCGGGCTTGGCGTTGAAGGCGATGCCCAATCCGGCCGCTGCCAGCATGTCGATGTCGTTGGCACCGTCGCCCACGGCGACGGTCTGCGCCATCGGCACCCCGACCTTGGCCGCGAATTCCCTTAGGGCCGAGGCCTTTCCGGCCCTGTCGATGATCGGGCCGATCACGCGGCCGGTGAGTGTGCCGTCAACGATCTCCAGCTCGTTGGCAGCGACGTAGTCCAGCATCAGCTCCTCGGCCAGCGGCTCGATGATCCGGCGAAAACCCCCGGACACGACCCCGCAGGCATAACCGAGGCGCCGCAGGGTCCGCAGCGTGGTGCGGGCGCCGGGCATCAGTTCCAGCGCCTCGGCGACCTCGTCGATCACGCTGGCGGGCAGGCCCGCCAGTGTCGCCACCCGCTGCTCGAGCGACTGCGCGAAGTCCAGCTCGCCGCGCATCGCGGCGTCGGTGATCGCGGCGACCTTGCCCTCGGCGCCCGCGCGGGCCGCCAGCATCTCGATGACCTCGCCCTGCACCAGCGTCGAGTCGACGTCGAACACGATGAGCCGCTTGGCCCGTCGTTCCAGGGTGTAGTCCTCGACCGCCACATCGACCTGTTCCTCGCTGGACACCCGGTTCAGGGCGGTCCGCAGCGCCCCGTCCGCGCCCGGCGGCACCGAGACGCGCAGCTCCAGGCCGATCACCGGATAATCCGAGACACCGCGGATCAGGTCGATGTTGACGCCCAGCCCCGCCACCTCGCGGGACACGGCGCCGAACGCGCTGGCGGTGATGGGCCGGCCCAGCACGTAAATCGTGTGGGTGGAGGGGTCCCGCATGATCGGCACGTCGTCGCTGCGCTCGATGCTGACGTCGAGACCCACCTTGCGGATGGATGATTCGACGTCAGCGCGCAACTGCGTGCCGTCGGCGACCTCAGCCGGGCAGCGCACCAGCACGCCCAGCGTCAGCCGGTGCCGGATCACCACCTGTTCGACGTTGAGCAGCTCGACCCCATGCCGGGACAGCGCCTCGAACAGAGTCGCCGTCACGCCCGGTTGATCCACGCCGGTGACGGTGATCAGCACCGACACCTTGGGTGGTGCGTTCACTCCCGACGGCCGCCGCTACTGCTCGGGAGTCGAGCGATCGGGTTCGGTCCGCGGACCGAAGCCTTTCGGCGATTCGAGGGCTGTGGCGTGGCGACCGACATGCGCCTCGGCGCGTAACCGCTCCACCATGTGCGGGTAGTGCAACTCGAATGCCGGTCGCTCCGAACGGATTCGGGGCAGCTCGGTGAAGTTGTGCCGCGGCGGCGGGCAGCTGGTCGCCCACTCCAGCGAGTTGCCGTAACCCCACGGGTCGTCGACCGTGACGACCTCGCCGTAACGCCAGCTCTTGAAGACGTTCCAGACGAACGGGAACATCGACGCGCCGAGGATGAAGGCGCCCACCGTGGAGACGACGTTGTAGGGCTGGAAGCCGTCGCTGGGCAGGTAGTCCGCGTAGCGGCGCGGCATGCCCAGGTCGCCCAACCAGTGCTGCACCAGGAAGGTGGTGTGGAACCCGATGAACGTCAGCCAGAAGTGCAGCTTGCCCAGGCGCTCGTCGAGCAGCCGGCCGGTCATCTTCGGGAACCAGAAGTACACCCCGGCGAAGGTGGCGAACACGATGGTGCCGAACAGCACGTAGTGGAAGTGCGCG
>DASTKA010000208.1:0-5001 GCA_035716165.1 Mycobacterium sp.
CCACCCCGCCCGTTGCCCGTCGGTGGCCAGCCGCAACAGGGTCTGCTCGAGCAGCAGCAGCGCCACGCGGGTGTCGGCGGTCAGCGCGAGCTCGACCGGATAGGACCACAGCGGCATGCTCGGTTTGACCGGATCGCCGTCGATCTGCACCACACGGGCGTCCGGGGGCGGGGCCAGTTGCGCTGGCACCCAAGGCACTTCGGAGTCCAACAGCAGCACGGTGTCGGCGTTTTCCAGCGGGGACACGTCGCCGACCACATGCAGCGGATGCCCCAGGGGCAGATTGGCGCGATCACCCTGATCGATCACCGGCGCCCCCAGCAACTCCGCGATGCGGCCCAGCACGGCTGCGGCCTCGGGGTCGGCGGCGGTCCGCGACGTGACGATGACAACCCGCTTGCCCGCCACCAGGATTCCCGCCAAGCGTCCCAGCGCACCCGGATCGGGGCCGGGCGGTATGGCCGGCGGCAGCCGGCGCGGCAGCGCACCGACTCCGGGCTCCATCAACGCTTCTCGCGGCAACATGACGTAGGCGGGGCCGGTCGGGCAGGATTGGGCGACCTGGAATGCCCGACGCACGATCGGGGCCAGCTCGCGGCCGCGGGGAACCTCCATGTGCCACTTGGCGTAGTTGCGCACCACGGCCGGCTGGTCGAGTTGCTCCTGCTGCCAATGGATGTACGTGTCGCGATGACCGCGGACCCCCGGCGCCGAACTGTAGGGAGTGCGCCCGGCGAACACCACCACCGGAGTCCCGTTGCGCTGCGCGTTGTGCAGCTGGCAGCCCAGGTTCAGCGTCCCGGCATCGACGTGCACCATGACCGCCTGCGGGTGGCCGCTGGCCATGTGGTGGCCGATGGCCGCCGCCAGGGCGATGCTCTCGTGCACGCACAGCACCGCCCGCGGGCTCGGCGTGCCGGCGGCGCGCGCCGCCGCCAGCGCCTCCTGGATCGGCGCGGAATCGGTTCCGGGGTTGATGAAGAAGTGCGCGACTCCCTCGTCGGCGAGCAGCGCGACCAGATCCGCCGCGGCCTCGCGCACTTCGGATGGATCGTCCACCGTCATGGCTGCCGTTCTCCTATCGACGTCGGTGATTCGCGCACGACACCATCGGGTACCCGATACCCGGCCCGATACTCCTGGCCACAGCCGCTTCGCCGAAGGGCTTGGCGCGCAAGGCTTTCGGCGACGGCCGAACAATTCAGGACCGGCCCGAAAGCCGTTCGCGCAAGCGACGATTGACCGCCTCGGGCAGCAGTTCCGAGACGTCACCACCGAGCATGGCGACCTCTTTGGCCAGCGATGAGGACACGAACGAATAGCGCGGGGCGGTCGCGACGAAAAAGGTGTCCACCCCGGCGACGTGTTTGTTCATCTGCGCCATCTGCAGCTCGTACTCGAAATCGGTGCCGGTGCGCAACCCCTTCACGATGGCGGTCATGCCCCGCGACCGGACGAAGTCGACGACCAGACCCTGTCCGGCTTCCGCCCGCAGGTTGGGCAGATGCGTTGTCGACTCGTTGATCATCGCGATCCGCTCGTCGAGATCGAACATGCCCTTTTTGGCGGGGTTGGTCAGGATCGCCACCACCACCTCGTCGAATTGAGCCGACGCGCGCTCGAAGACGTCGATGTGGCCCAACGTCACCGGGTCAAACGAACCCGGGCATACCGCGCCGCTCATGACGCGCGCCGACGACGATGCAGAGCGAAGCAATGAGGAGGAGCGGCGCTCATGACGAATGACGGTACACGCCGACCTCACTGACGCTCGGCCAGCTCCAGACGGGTGTCGCCGTAAACCCGTTGCGGCCACTCGGACCAACCGGCCGGCCAATGCAGCGGTGCGCCGGCGGCCGCACGCTCCACCACCGCGACGCTGCCATGGCGCACCCAGCCATGAGCGGCCAGCGCCGCCAGCGCGGCCTCGACCTCGGTGGCGTCGACGTCGTAGGGCGGGTCGGCCAGCACCAGATCGAACGCGACCGCGGTCCCGCCCGCCAGGACGGTCGCCACCGCTCCCCGGCGCAGCGTCGCACCGGGCAGACCCACGGTTTCGATGTTGCGCGCGATGACGGATCCGGCGCGCGAGTCCGACTCCACGAATACCGCCGCGGCGGCGCCGCGGGAGAGCGCCTCCAATCCCAGTGCGCCCGAACCGGCGTAGAGGTCCAACACGGCAAGGCCGGTCAGGTCCAGGCGGGCGGTCAAGATGTTGAAGAGCGACTCGCGCACCCGATCGGTGGTGGGCCTGGCGCCGCGCGGCGGGACCGCGATGCGACGGCCCCCGGCCGCCCCGCCAATGATCCGGGTCACGTGCAGATACCTACAGCAGCGTCGACCAGTAGTCCCAGAACCGCGCCATGATCAACAAGAACACCGCGGTGAACCAGAGCGCCGCGATCGACCACCGCCACTGGAAGAGCACCCATCCCGGCCCGGTTTGCCGATGCTGCAGCGCCGGGCGATACGCGATCGAGGCGACCACCACCAGCAGCGACATGGTGACCACCCACACCACCATGCAGTACGGGCACAGCGCCCCGATGCGGTACAGGCTCTGGAAGATCAACCAGTGCACGAAGACCGCGCCGACCACCAGCCCGACCGTCAGCCCCACCCAATACCATTGCGGCAAGGCCACTTTCGCACACGCCAGCAGGCCGGTGACGACCACCACGGTGAAGCCCAGCAGCCCCAGCAGCGGGTTGGGGAAGCCCAGCAGCGACGCCTGCGGTGTGATCATCACCGAGCCGCAGGACAAGATCGGGTTGATGTTGCACGACGGCACGTACGACGGGTTTTCCAGTATGTCGATTTTTTCGACCGTCAGCGCCATCGACGCGACCAAGCCGATCAGGCCGGCGATGAGCACCCACCAGGCGCTGAGCGCCGGCACTCGCGCCGCCGGAGACGAATCCGGTGTCAGGTCGCCGGCGGGATCGGCGGCTTCTGTCGTCACCGCACCGGTCACGTGGAGGGCGGCGCGACCGCGCCGTCGATGCCCGGAATGTTGCCCACGATTTCTTTGATCTTGTTGACCAGCGCGTCGGGTGTCGACGGCTCGTAGTCCTCGCCGTTGATCTTGATGGTCGGCGTGGCGTTGATATGCGCGGCCGCCGCTTCCCCGGTGACCTTGGGCAGGTACTTGCCGCTGTTGATGCAGTCCGGCACCTTGCCCGCCGCGCCGGCCTCGCGGGCGAGTTCGATCAGCCGCGCGTTGTCCGGGAACGTCTTGCCGGTTTCGCTCGGCTGAATGTCGGTGCTGTAGAGAGCGGAGTGGAAGCGGCGGAACGCGTCGAGGTTCTCGTCGGCGACGCACAACGCCGCGGCGCCGGCCCGGGACGAATAGTTCTGGTTCCGGGCGCTGTCCAGGATCGACACCATGTTGTAGTCGGCGGCGATGGCGCCGATGTCGATGAGTTTGGACACCGTCGGGCCGAAGGTGCGCTCGAAGTTGCCGCAAGCCGGGCACAGGAAGTCCTCGTAGAAGGACACCACGGCCTTGGGGTTCGACGTGCCGGGCTGGGTGACCAGCTTGCTCGACGTCACTCGGACCGTGTCGCCGGCGCCGGTGGTGCCGGCCTTCTTGTGGTGCGAGTTGACGATGTAGAAGACGAGCGCGACCGCGAAGATCACCACGAATGCGGTGCCGCCGATTTGAACGAGTCGGCTCGACTTACCGCCAGAGGCCGACTTCATGTCGAATCGCGGGGGACGTTTGGGGGTGTCGGCCACAGGTTCCCTGATCTTTCGGTACGAGTTGTCGTCTGCCCGTGTGCGGACAAAGCGATCGGACAAAGCGCCTCTAGATTACCGACGCCGACGGCTCAGGGAATCAGACCCGGCTCAGGTGTGCGCGCAGGGCCGAAATCAGCTCGCTGGTCGCGACCATGCTGTCGCCGCCCAGCCGAAACAGATTGATGAAGCCGTGGGTCAGCGAGCCGAGGTAGCGCAGATCGACCGCGACCCCGGCGGCCCGCAGCGCCTCGGCGTAGCTCTCGCCCTCATCGCGCAGCGGGTCGAAGCCCGCGACCGCGATCAGCGCGGGCGCCAGCCCGGTCAGCGATTCGGCGAGCGCCGGCGATACCCGCGGATCGGTGCGGTCGAGGTCCGAACGCCGCAGATACTGCGATTCGAACCAGTCGATGTCCCGTTTGGTCAGCACGAAGCCGCGCGAGAACAGGGTCAGCGACCGGCTCTGGGCGGTGAAGTCGGTCCGCGGATAGATCAGCCATTGCAGCACCGGCGCCGGGGCGCCCTCGTCGCGCGCTATCTGGCTGACGACGGCGGCCAGGTTTCCCCCGGCACTGTCCCCGCCGACCGCGACCCGTCCCGGAATCGCGCCCAACTCCTCGGCGTGTTCGTACGACCAGGTGAACGCCGCGTAGGCGTCCTCGATCGCGGCCGGCGCCGGATGTTCGGGGGCCAGCCGGTAGTCGATCGACAACACGTGGATGCCGGCGTCACGGCAGATCAGCCGGCACAGCGCGTCATAGGTGTCCAGGTCGCCGATCGACCAGCCACCGCCGTGGTAGAAGACCAGCAGCGGCGCGGCCGCGCCGTCGACCGGGCGGTAGTGCCGCGCCGGGATCGCGCCGCCCGGACCGGGCAGCGACAGCTCGGACACGTCGACGTGGATCTGCGGACCGGGCAACCCCACGATCTGCTCTCGCAGCTGGGTCCGCGACGCCTGCGGGTCGTCGTCGACGACCAGCCCGTCGATGCCCACGGCGCGCAGGCCCGACAGCATCAGCTGCAGCGTGGGATCCAACGTGTTGCCGTCGATGATGACCGACCGACTGCGGACCAGGCCTCGCCGCAGCGCGGTCGGGATCCACGGGATGACCTTGGTCCCGACGCTGGTGATGGCGCCCTGGATGCGGCTGGCCAACGGCACCGAGGCCCGGTCCGTTCCGAACTCGAGCCCCGGTGCGCCGGGCAGAGGCCTGGTCATGGGTAACCCCCTTAACGACACGTGCTAACCCTGTCTTGCCTGCC
>DASTKA010000209.1:0-5438 GCA_035716165.1 Mycobacterium sp.
ATCTCCGACCGAACCCCGCCTAGCGCAGACACCCCGCTGACCCCTGCTACCGATGCCGTACTCCAAACCTCCGAGGTTCCCATTTCGGCTAGTCCGCAAACATCGCCGATCTGGCCCCGTTGTGGCGATATCGACTCCCAACAGACCGAAAGCTAATGCCGGACATCACTTGCCAGCGGCGGCTGATCGGATGCGACAGGCGTTCTTCTGGCTACCGCCAGAGCCCTGCAGCGAGAGAATCTCCCAATCGCGAGACCACCGAGATGAAGTTTCGAGACTCTCATAAGCCGTCTATTTCGAGACAGCATTCTGTTCCGTTCGGGCCTGCTCAATTTGGTCGAAGGCGTACGTCACCATGGTGGAGACCGTCATCGCTTCACCCTTGTGGGCGAGCGATCCGTAGGTCTGGTCGCCGAGGACCTCACGTAGGTGGGTGATCGCGGTGCCGAGCTCGGGGAGTCCCGACGGTGCCATGGGATTGAGTGCCGCGAAGCCGGCGATGGTGGCCGCCGCTTCGTAGCGCCCGAGCCGATCGAGAAATGCTGCGAGGAGAGCCAGGGGAAGGTGGATATAGCCGATGCTGCCCGACTCGTGGAATTTGCGGATGGCCACGGCGGAGAACTCCAACGCCTCCACCGGGTTGCCATGTTGCGCCGCAAGCCCGGACAGAGTCATCAACATTTGTGTCTCCATCAGGCGGTTGCCGCTGTCTTGCGCGATGGCCAGCCCCCGGCGCTGAGCCTTCAGTGCCCGGTCGGGATCAGTGTCGCGGAAGACCCACCCATCCGCGATGAGTGCGCACACAAGCTTCAACGGATTGGGGATTGCTTCGGCGGCCTCGATGAGGCCGTCGGCCGTGACCATCGCCTCGTCATTGGCACCGGCAACCGTGAGCCAGAGTGTGAGCATTGCCCAGGTGACTGCATTGGTGTGACCACCACGCAAAAGCAGGGCGCGGCATAGCTCGACCGACCGCTGGGGCTGGCCAATCGACAAATATGAACTGCCGAGCCAACTCTCGGCGGCGTCGTATGGCACCGTATCGCCGCCAGCGGCGATGACTGACGCTCCGATGTCGCTGTAGCGGACAGCTTCCTCGATGCGTCCGAGGAAAAAACACTGGCTTGCAATTACGCACAGCGGGGCGAGCCGGTGATGGTTGACGGCTCGGGCGGGTTCGATCATCTCTTCAGCCCAGGCAAGTGGCTCGTAGTTTTCTATAAGGAAGCCGAGAAAAGCCGAGCAGGTAGCAATAGTTACGCCCACATCGAGATCGGCGTGGTCGGCGGCACACCGAAACGCGGTTCGCAGATTCGCCAACTCTATGGCGAACCAGTCGTAGGCCTCGCGTTGGCGCGGGCTGTCCCACAGGCCCATGATGTCGGCTTCCCGTCCGGCGAAGTAGCGCGCGTGCGCTGTCCGGACCGCTTCTGCCGCAGCGGATGTGACGAGTTGCTCCTCGGCGAATTGGCGGATCGTCTCCAGCATCGAAAAACGAGTCCGCCCCGAAGACCGGTCTGCGATCAGCAGCGACTTGCGCACCAGAGCGTCAAGCACCTCGAGAATGACGTACTCGTCGAGGCCATTCGATCCGGCCACCGCGCAAGCACTTTGCAGGTCGAATCCGCCAGCGAACACCGAACAGCCTTCCAGCACTGACTTTTCGGTGTCGGCGAGAAGGTCGTAGGACCAGGCGACCGCGTGGCGCAGCGTATGGTGGCGTTCCAAGCCGCGCCGCGAACCGACCAGCAATCTGAACCGGTGATCAAGACGATCACGCATTTCACTAGCGGTCATTGACGCCATCCGCGAGGCCGCCAGTTCGATGGCCAAGGGAATCCCATCGAGGCGCTGACAAATCTCGGTGACCGCGGCGGCTTCACCACCGTGGCCCATCGAGAAGCCCGGTGCAATGCCTTGAGCGCGCTCCACGAACAGGCACACCGCCGCAGAGTCGAGTCCCGCTGCCGCATCCAAAGAGCGCACCGGCCGAACCTGCTCGTCGGGGACTCCGAGTCCCTCGCGGCTGGTGGCGAGGATTCGCACAGTCGCCGAGTCCGCGAGGATGCCCTCGACCAGATCGGCGACGGCGTTCAGGACGTGTTCGCAGTTATCGATGACCAGCAGGCGGACCCGGCCCTCCAGCGCGGCGCCCACGGACTCACTCACGGTTTTGCCCGGTTGTTGGGTAATCCCCAGCACCGCCGCGATGGCGTCGGGCACCGCTGCCGGATCGGTGACCGGGGCGAGCTCGAAAACCCAGACACCGTCGGGATACTCGTCGACCAACCGTGCCCCAACCTCCAGCGCAAGGCGGGTCTTGCCGACACCGCCCACCCCGGTCAGCGTCACCAGCCGATGCGCCTTGACCGCCGCTTCAACCTCGGCGACCTCGGACTCGCGTCCGATCAAACTGGTATTCACCGGCCGCAGATTTCCCGGACTCGTATCGAGCGCCCGCAGTGGCGGAAACTCGGTGCGTAATCCGGCTGCCCGAACCTGAAACACCCCGACCGGCATCGGCACATCCCGCAACCGGCGCGGTCCCAGATCCAGCAGGTCCGCTCCGCTGAGCAGACGCGCTGTCGAATCGACCAGTAGGATCTGACCGCCATGCCCGGCGGTCATCACCCGCGCGGCCCGGTTGAGCACCGCGCCGAAGTAATCGCCGTCCCGCAGCTCGGCCTCCCCAGTGGCTAAGCCCATCCGCACCGGCAACTCCAATTCTCGCTGCGCGGTTATGGCGGCATCGACGGCGGACCTCGGCGATGAGAAGGCGGCACAAACACCGTCACCGGTGTGCTTGAACATGAAACCGCCGTGCGACTCAATCGCAGAGCGCAACACCTCGTCATGAGCAACCAGCGCCGCCCGCATCGCCTCGGCGTCGGCCTCCCACCGACGGGTCGAACCCTCGACGTCGGTGAACAGGAACGTCAGCGCCCCCAAAGGCGGTCCCCCTCCGGACACCCGCACAGAATGTCACACCAACCCCGCTACCAGCCAGCAAACCGTGGCTGACCTTCGGGACTCTCGCCCGATAAAGATCCCTGAGGTCCCGATAGGTGCACCGGACGGCAAGCACCGGTAGCGAAAGACAGGTAGTCGTCTACGCATGTGCTCGAAGGCCACGGCCCCGAAGCTGGGGCATGAAGGCACTTCACCGGCGAGTTTGGGGGCCACCATGACGATTACGGCTGACGCGCCGATCCGCGCGAGCGTGTTCGATGCCGGTTTACCGACGATCGACTATGAACACTGCCAGAACCTCGACGAGGCACACGAAATCATCCGTGCGGCGCGCGACCGGGCGCCCATCGCGATCGGCCCGCACGGGCCGGAATTCCTGACCTATGAACTGGTTCGGACCGAGTTGCGCGACCCGCGCTTTCGCGTGCCGCAGGGCATGTTCCTTGCCTCCCAAGGGATTACGAGCGGTCCCTTGTGGGAGCGGGTCGCAACAAACCTGATCAGCCTTGACGGGCCCGCGCACCAGCGGTTGCGCCGCCTGGTGTCCAAGGCCTTCACGCCCCGAGCCACCGCGCGGCTCAGCACGACGATCGTCGAGGTGATCAACGAACTGGTGGACCACCACACCGCAACCGGGCGCTGCGACGTGGTCAGCGACATCGCCCGTCAATACCCGATCCCCATCATCTGTGCGCTGTTGGGCGCCCCGGCCGAGGATTGGAAGCTGTTCTCGGAATGGACGGACGACATCTTCAAGGCCTTCAGCTGGGAGGTCGCGGCGCATCAGCGGACCATCTTGGCGGCATGGGATGAGCTCGACGCCTACATCGACGACATGGTCGCCCAGCGGCGGCTCGCGCTGACCGACGACCTGCTCTCGGATCTGATCCGCGCGGAGGACGACGGCGATCACCTCAACTCCGAGGAGCTGCGGATGCTGGTAGCGGGCCTGTTGATGGCCGGCACGGACACCACGCGCAACCAGTTGGCCGCCTCGGTGCACGTGCTGTGCGATCACCCCGACCAGTGGGCGCTGCTGGCCCGGCATCCCGAGCTCGCGGCAACTGCGGTCGAAGAGACGATGCGGCATTCACCCATCGCAGGGCTGACCCTCCGCATAGCCCTCGAGGACGTCGAGGTCGCCGGGTTGATGATCCCGGCGGGCACGCTGGTCATCGCCAACACGGCCGCCGCGAACCGGGACCCCGCCGTGTACGACGACCCCGACCGCCTCGACATCACCCGCGTGGGGGCCGCGCCGATGCAGACCTTCGGCGCCGGCATGCACTACTGCCTCGGCGCCAACCTGGCCCGCCTGGAGCTCAGCGAAGCCCTGACGGTCATGGCGCGGCGCATGCCCAACGCCCACCGCACCGGCCCCGCCCCATGGAAGCCGCTCACCGCCATCAGCGGACCGGCCACGCTGCCAATAGAATTCGATCCGTCATAGGCTCATTCGCCCTGCGCGTACCGCCCGGCGAAAATCTGCCGTCGGACGAACGGCGACAGCACCGCCTCGTAGTGGCCGAGGAGCTCGTCGCAGATCACCGGCCAGCTCCGGCCGACCACGCTGCGCCGGGCGGCCAGGGCGTAGCGCGGCCGTTCGGCGATCAGGTGTGCAACCGCGTCGGGCAGCCGGGGCTCGAACTCGTTGACGGCCAACAGCAGACCGGTACGCCACGGGGTGACGAGGTCACGTGGGCCGCCGGCGTCGGGGGCGATCACCGGCAGCCCCGACGCCAGCGCTTCTTGCACGACCTGACAAAACGTCTCGTGCTCACCGGGATGCACGAACACGTCCATGCTGGCGTACGCGGCGGCGAGTTCGTCACCGTAGAGCGCGCCAGTGAAAACCGCTGTGGGCATTGCCGATTGCAGCTTGCCGCGGTCGACACCGTCGCCCACGATGACGAGCTGAACCGCGTCGTTCGCGGCCAGCCCGACGAGTCGCTCGACGTGTTTCTCGGGCGCGAGCCGACCCACAAATCCGACGACGGGCTTGCCCAGCGGCGACCACTGCCGCCGAAGCGCCTCGCTGCGTGCGGACGGCGCGAACCGCAGCACGTCCACACCCCGTGCCCACCTATGCACCCGCGGAAAGCGATGAGCGACAAGTGCTTCCATTGTCACGCTGGATGGCGCCAGGGTCCGGTCGGCAAGGCCGTGCAGGTGTCGGAACCATGCCCAGGCCGCCCGGGCGGTCATCGGAATGCCGTAGCTTGCCGCGAAGCCGGGAACGTCGGTTTGATACACCGCGACCGTCGGCACCCCCAGCCACCGCGCGGCCCGCACCCCGCCGTAGCCCAACAGCGCGGGCGATGCCAGATGCACCACGTGTGGATCGAAGCCGCGCAACACCTGCACCAGCCGGGGCGTCGGCACCCCGAGCGGCAGGCTGGTCACCTTGGGGAACATCCGGGACGGCACCCGGTGGACGCGAATGCCGTCGTAGATGCGATCCGCCCGGG
>DASTKA010000210.1:0-2786 GCA_035716165.1 Mycobacterium sp.
AAGAGCTGGCCGCGGCGCTGGCGGCGGGCGAGGTGGCCGACCTCGCCGCCGCGCGATCCGCCGACCAGCGTCGCCGCGAGCTGCAGAGCGCCCGTGATCAGCTCAGCGCAACCCTGGACGGCCTGTGCGGTGACGAGCGGATCGACGAACTGCGCTCGCGGCTCGCGCAGCTGCGCGCCGAACACCCCGCCGAGGCCAACCCTGATCTGCCGGACATCGGCGCCGCACGCGCCGAACTCGCCGCGGCCCAAGAGGCTCGCGAGGCCGCGTCGAGCGAAGGTGAGCTCCGCCGTCAGGCCGCTACCGCCGCCGCGACCAGGCTCGCCGAGTTGACCACGCGCACAACGGTTCTGCATAGCACCCTGCAAACTCAGCGCGCCGAGCTGGACTCCGCCACCGCCCGGCTGACGGTCGAGCGTGCGGCGGCCGGTGATCAGGAACTCGCCGCGTCAGCGGACACGGCGCTGGGCGCGGCGCAGGCCGCACAACATCGGGTCACCGAGCTCGCCGGCGCCCTGGCCGCGGCCGCACCCGATGCGGTGGCGACCGAACTGGCCGAGGCCACAGAGGAAGCCGAATCGCTGCGCGAGCGCTACGAAGAAGCCGCGCGCGCGTTGCGTGAGATCACCATCGAGCTCTCGGTATTCGGCAGTGAGGGACGCCAGGGCAAGCTCGACGCCGCCGAAACAGAGCGCGAGCACGCCGCCAACGAACACAACCAGGTTGGCGGCCGCGCGCGGGCGGCGCAACTGCTGCGCTCGGTCATGACGCGACACCGCGATACCACCCGGCGGCGCTACGTCGAGCCCTACCGCGCGGAACTGCAGCGGCTCGGCCGCCCGGTGTTCGGTCCGAGTTTCGAGGTCGACATCGACAGCGACTTGTGCATCCGCAGCCGCACGCTGCACGGCATCACGGTGCCCTACGAATCGTTGTCCGGCGGCGCCAAGGAGCAGCTCGGCATCCTAGCGCGGCTGGCGGGCGCGGCCCTGGTCGCCAAGGAGGACGCCGTCCCGGTGGTGGTCGACGACGCGCTCGGTTTCACCGACCCGGACCGGCTGTCCAAGATGGGCGAGTTGTTCGACACCGTGGGAACCCACGGGCAGGTGATCGTGCTCACCTGTAGCCCCGACCGCTACGACGGCGTCAAGGGCGCGCACCGCATCGATCTCAGCGCTTAGCCCTGGCGGCCGACCGCGGCCGACATCGCTGGTCAGAGCGATTCCCTGTCGTGCCGGCGCCTTGCCTGCAGAATGGGGTCATGGGGGGGCCACGCGGATGACGATGGATGCCAAGCGCAGCCGGGTGCAGGAGAAGCTTGCGGAGTTGCCCGGCGTGCGACCCATTCGACGGCCGATCTCACCGCACAGCACCGAAGAATTCGATCTCTACTACGTGCGCGCGGGCCGCAAGTCCCCCCATCCGCTGGTCATCATCCCCGGCGGTCCGGGCGTGGCGTCGGTGCAGATGTACAGGGGCCTGCGGCGCCGCGCGGCGGCGGCAGGCCTCGACGTCATCATGATCGAACACCGCGGTGTGGGGATGTCGCGCCACGACGATTCGGGCGCCGACCTGCCCCCGAAATCAATGACCGTGAACCAGGTGGTCGACGATGTCGCCGCGGTCCTCGACGACGCGCAAGCGGAGTCCGCCGTCATCTATGGCGCCTCGTACGGCACGTATATCGCGGCCGGCGTGGGGGTGCGGCATCCGCGGCGGGTGCGGGGCATGGTGCTCGATTCGCCGCTGCTGTCCCGGAACGACATCTTCATCGTGCGACACGCGATTCGGCGGCTGCTGCTGAAGGGGGATAGCCCCGAAACGGCTTCGGTGGCACCGAAAATGCGCAAGCTGGTCGACGCCGGGATCATGGACGCGGCGGCAACACAAGTCGTGGCGACGATCTACGGAAACGGCGGCGCCGACCTTCTCGAGCGGCAACTCGACCTGCTACTCGACGGCCGAAAGTTGCTGTGGTGGGTGCTATCCCGGTTCAACACCCTGAGCAACCTGCCGTATCGCTACGAGGAAGACCTGGTGAGCCGCATCGCCTTTCGCGAACTGGACTACGCAGCCGAACCCGATGGTCTGCCGCTCGATCCCGCCGTGGCGGAAAGCAAAATACGCACACAGCGAGTGACGTTCGAGGATGAGCCGTATGACTTGCCGGCCGAAATGCCGAATTTCGGCTGGCCCACCGCGGTGGTGTCCGGAGGCCGGGATCTCATCACACCGCCGGCGGTCGCCCAGCGTGTCGCGTCGCTGCTGCCGAACGCGGTGCTGTTGAGCCTGCCGAGCATGGCGCACAGTGCGTTGGACTTTCGTGAGCCCGTCGCGCTCGCGGCCGCCGATGCGGTGCGGCGTGGCGATCTCAAGGGGCTTGCCGCGCAGGCACCGGCGCTGGATGCGCTGCCCCCTCGTCCCGAGGTGCGACTGCTGTGGAAGACGCTCGCAGCGGCGGCCGTCATCGAGGGTGCGCTGCCGATGCCGAGTCGGCTACGGCGGCGGTTCAGTTCCGCGTGAACCCGATGGCCGTGTAGTCGAGGTCGGCGAGACCGGCAGCGCCGAAGTTTGCCAGCGTGCTGCGCACCGCAACATCGCCCGGTGACTGCGTCAGCGGGAGGCTGAATCCCTCGGCCCAGATGAGCTTGTCGAGGTCGTTGGCCAACCCCCGCGCCTTGACCGGATCGAGTTCTTCCAGGGTGCCTTCGATGGCGGCGTCGATCTGCTCGCTGCCGATCTTGCCGAAATTGCTCTCGCCGTCGGACTTGTAGATCTGGGTCAGC
>DASTKA010000211.1:0-3627 GCA_035716165.1 Mycobacterium sp.
GGTTCGGTTTGGAACTGCGCCGCGGGCGGCGGTGGCGGTTGCTGACGGGGCTCGAACCGCGGCTCGCCCGGTTGCGCGTACGCGGGCTCGTCGGCGTGGGCGGGCTCTTCCGCGTAGGCGGACTCCTGGGCGTAGGCGGGCTCCTCGGCGTACGCGGGCTCCTGCGGCGCTTCGTACTCGTGACGGACGCGGTCCTGTCGGGGCGGCGACTGCTGGCGAGGCGGAATCAGCGGTTCCTCGGGCACGTCGATGATGGCGTCGTCGGAGCGGCTGGCGTTGTCCGCCGGCACCGCCGTCATCCGGTCGCTGGACACCCAATCGACCGGGGTGTCGCGGGGGTTCTCGCCGTTGCGGTCCCACTCGCTGTACGCGCGCTCCGGCTGCGACTCGGACTCGGGCGTCGTGCCCCCGAGGGCCGGGCGATGCGCCAGGTCGGTGTCGAACAGGATTTCCAGGCTGGTCCGCAAGGCGGACAGTTCCGCGCGCAACTCGGCCAGATCGTCGGCGGCCTGGGCGCGCAGCTCGGACGCCAGCTCGCGGCGCAGCTGGGACTCGACGGTCAGTTCGTATTCACGCCGGGCCGAGATCTCCCGGTCCAGCTGCAGGTCGTAGACCAGCTTGAGGTCGCGGACCCGCGACTGATCGGCGTCGCTTTGGCGGCGATACAGCACGGAGACGAAGGCGCCGGCGACAGCGGCCCACAGCGCCAGGATTACAGCGAGCTTGAGAAGTTCCACCCGATTGGTGAAAACCAATGCGGAACTGGCGCCAATCGCGAGGACCAGCAACACGGTCAAGAGCACCCACCCCGGCCTGCGGCCGCCGCGCCGGACCCGGGCGCCGCGGGACAGAACGGTCATGGCCTGAGAGTACCTGCGCGAGGTCGCTCCGCGTGTCGCGCGGCTCCGGCGATTCTCGCGCCGGTTATCGGTGGGGCCACCGGCATTGGTCGGCCGCAGGCCGCCGGCAACCCCGGCGCCGGGCTAGCTTTCCGCACCCTCGCCGTGCTCAGTCGGATCCGGCGGCGACTTGCAGCAATGCTGCAACCACAGCGCGGCGAGGAGCAGCGCCAGCGCGCTGACGGCCGCCACCACGGCTCCCGACGTGTCCTCGGCGGCGGCCCGCAACCAGGACTTGCGCGGCAGGAAATACACGAGGACGCCGACCCACCAGCCAAGCATCACCGCGCCCACCCAGGCCGATGCCTTGGCGACCACCAGGCTGCGGGCCACCGCGAGTGGATGCAGCCAACCCGGACCCGATCCGATTTCGCCCTCGTTGATCTTGCCCCGGACATAGCGCGCCCACAGCGCCTCGACGACGGCCACCGCCAGCAGCGACAAACCCGTCCACACCGTGATCGGCGGAAACCACCGGTACAGGCCGTTGACCAGCAGATAACCCAACACGGCCGCGCCGACCACCGCGGCGGTCAGGTCACGCTTGCGGGTGGGTCCCATCAGGCCGTCGGCCCCCGACCGGCCGGCGAGTTCCCGTTCGGCCGAAGGGTCAGACTGGTCGGCCGGACGCCGTCCCGGTCGGCCGCTTCGAGCTGGGAGAGCAGGCCCGAGACGGGCTGCGGACCGTCGGCGAGCGTCAACTGCGCGTTCGGATCCACATCCAGCCACGGGATGAGGACGAACGCTCGTAGGTGAGCGAGCGGATGCGGCAGCGTCAGGTTGTTCTCGCGGGAGGTCACCTCGGTTGCGCCGTAGCAGGCGATCAGGTCGACATCGAGGGTGCGCGGGCCCCAGCGCTCGCCGCGCACCCGGCCCGCCGCCCGCTCGAACTCCTGGGCGCGGCGCAGCCAGTCCTGCCCGTCGCGGGCCGGGTCGTCGGCGATAACCACCGCGTTGAGGAACGGTGCCTGATCCACCCGGCCCCAGGGGTCGGTCTCGTAAACCGGTGACACGGCGAGCACCGCTTCTCCCAGCCCGTCGACGACGGACTGCAACCGGGCCAGCCGGTCACCCAGGTTGGAGCCGATGGACAGCACCACTCTGGTCATCGGCGCCGCCCCTCGGTGCCGGCCGAGCCGGCATCATCGTCGTCGCGCGTCATAGCGCCCCGCCGGCCGGAATCACCGAACCGCGTCCGCTGCGGCGGGAGCGCCGCACCATCACCGCGACGTCGGTGAACTGCTGCGGGATCGGAGCTTGCGGCTTGTGCACCGTCACCTCGACGGCGTGCACGCGTTCGTCGTCCATCACCTGATCCGCGATCTGTGCCCCGACCGTTTCGATCAGGTTGCGCGCGGGCCCGGCCACCACGTCGGCGGCCAACCGTGCCAGCGCGGCGTAGTCGTAGGTGTCGGCCAGTTCGTCGCTGGCAGCGGCGGTGGCGAGGTCGATCCACACGGTGATGTCGACGATGAAGTCTTGACCGTTGGCACGCTCGTGGTCGAAAACTCCGTGTTGTCCGCGAACCTTCAACCCGCGCAGTTCGATTCGATCAGCCATTGTCTCCAGCCAGTTCCGCGTGCGACCCGCCGGTCCAGGCCGCTACCACCTTGAGCGCATCGGTCGTGGCCCGCACGTCGTGCACACGCACCCCCCAGGCCCCGTGCAACGCGGCCAGCGCGGAAACCACCGCGGTGGCGGTCTCGCGCCCGTCGGGGGGTCGCGGCGAACCGTCGGCGCCGGCTAACAACGTACCGAGGAACCGTTTGCGCGATGCGCCCAATAGCACCGGGATGCCGGTGGCAACCAGTTGCGGCAGGGCGTGCAGCAGCGCCCAATTGTGTTGTCCGGTCTTGGCGAATCCCAATCCGGGATCGATCATCAGCTGGCCGGGGTCGACACCGGCCGACACCGCGGCGTCGACGCTGGCCAGCAGCTCCGCACGCACTTCGCCCACCACGTCGCTGTAGTGCGGCACCGCGTGCGGACGTTCGGCGGACACCGATCGCCAATGCATCAGCACCCAGGGCACTTTCGCGTCGGCAAGCAGCGGCGCCATCGCGGGATCGGCGCGCCCGCCGGAAACGTCGTTGACGATCCGCGCTCCGCCGCACAGGGCCGCGCGCGCGACATCGGCGTGCATGGTGTCGATGCTGACGGTGATACCTTCTGCCGCAAGGGCTTTGATGACAGGGACGACGCGCGACGTCTCGACCTGCGGGTCGATCCGCGTGGCGCCGGGCCGGGTCGACTCTCCCCCGACGTCGACGATGTCGGCGCCGTCGGCCGCCAGGGCCAACCCCTGCGCCACGGCCCTGCCGGGATCGAGATAGCGGCCGCCGTCGGAGAACGAATCGTCAGTGACGTTCAGAACTCCCATTACCTGCACAGGAGCAGACTCACTTACGCAGGATCAGGTCGAGCGCCTCGGCTCGAGAAGCCGCGTTGGTCTTGAACAGCCCGCGCACCGCCGAGGTGGTGGTGGTCGCGCCGGGCTTTCGGACGCCGCGCATCGCCATGCAAAGGTGCTCGGCCTCGATCACCACGATCACGCCCCGCGGGTTGAGCTTTTTCATCAGGGCGTCGGCGATCTGGCTGGTGAGCCGCTCCTGCACCTGGGGCCGCTTCGCATAGAGGTCCACGAGTCGCGCAATCTTCGACAGGCCGGTGACCCTGCCGTCATTGCCCGGGATGTAGCCGACGTGGGCCACCCCGTGGAACGACACCA
>DASTKA010000212.1:0-4365 GCA_035716165.1 Mycobacterium sp.
GTTCGTCGAGTCGGCGGGCTGCGCCGAGCGCCGCCCACAATCCGGCGAATCCCGAGCCGATCACCACCACAGCGCTCAACCGCTTACCACCTCATGTCCGGACCGCCGGCTCATTCGAGCATCACGCGACTTTTCCTCGCACTCCAGTGCCCGTCGTAGTCTTACCTGTGTGAGTGCCCTCTCAGGCTTCCTTTCCGGGCTGCCTCCGCAGATGCGGGATCCAGTGCTGTTGGCGATCCCGTTTTTCCTGCTGCTGTTGACGCTGGAATGGACCGCGGCCCGAAAGCTGGAACATCTCACGGCCGAGGCTGCCGACACGGCCCGTCCGGCGTCGGGGGCGCACCTCACCCGCGATTCGGTGGCGAGCATCTCGATGGGCCTGGTGTCGGTGGCCACCACCGCGGGCTGGAAGACCCTGGCTCTGCTCGGCTACGCCGCGCTCTATGCCTTCGTGGCGCCCTGGCATCTGCCGGCGACTCGTTGGTACACCTGGGTCATCGCGATACTCGGTGTCGACCTGCTCTACTACGCCTATCACCGGATCGCGCACCGCGTCCGATTGATCTGGGCGACGCACCAGGCCCATCACTCCAGCGAGTACTACAACTTCGCCACCGCGCTGCGCCAGAAGTGGAACAACAGCGGCGAGATCTTGATGTGGATTCCGTTGCCGCTGCTGGGAATTCCACCCTGGATGGTGTTCTTCAGTTTCTCCCTGAACCTGATCTACCAGTTCTGGATCCACACCGAGCGGATCGACAAGCTGCCGCGACCGTTCGAGTTTCTCTTCAACACGCCGTCGCATCACCGGGTGCACCACGGAATGGACAAGGTGTATCTCGACAAAAACTACGGCGGCATCTTCATCGTCTGGGACCGGCTCTTCGGGACCTTCCAACCCGAGCTGTTCCGGCCGCACTACGGCCTCACCAAGCGCGTGGACACGTTCAACATCTGGTCGCTGCAAACCCGCGAATACGTCGCGATCGCCCGCGACTGGCGATCGGCGGACCGCCTGCGTGATCGACTGGGTTACGTGTTCGGCCCGCCCGGCTGGCTGCCGCGGGCGGCCCGGCACACGGATGCCAACGCGGCGGTCGTGACCTCGCTGTAACATTTGCTCCGGCCGGCGCGAAAAGCTGAGCGGGAAGGACGGTTACGCCGTAACCTCGGCCTCCCGTCGGTATCGGCCCGATGGATCGGAGTTCATGGTGCATCGTCGTCTCCCACGGCGCGCAGTTGCCGCGTCGATCAGTGTCGCAGCGCTCGCCTCCCTGCTGCCGGGTGCGCCGGCCAATGCCGACGTCGACGTGTACCCGGGCATGGAAATACGCCAAGGCAACCGGGTGTGCACGCTGGGATATGTCGACCCCGCCCTCAAGATCGCGTTCACCGCGGGACACTGCCGGGGCGGGAGCGGAGTGGTGACTGACCGCGGCGGCACCGTCATCGGTCAAATGGCGACGTTCCGGGACACCACCCCGAGCGGGACGACCGTGTCCACGAGCCAGACGATCAGCGATTACGAAGCGATTGTGCTGGACAACAGCGTCACGCCGAACGACGTCCTGCCGGGCGGGCGTCCCCTCGTTTCGGACCCCGGCCTGGCGCTCGCGCCGGGGCAGCCCGTCTGCCATTTCGGCGTGATCACCGGGGAAACCTGCGGGACGGTGGAGAGCGTCAACAACGGCTGGTTCACCATGTCGCACGGCGTGCAGAGCCACAATGGCGATTCGGGTGGACCGGTCTACCTGGCGCCCAATGGCGGTCCGGGACAGCTCGTGGGCATCTTCAACAGCGTGTGGGGTGATTTCCCGGCCGCGGTGTCGTGGGGGAGCACGACGCAGGAGGCTCGCGAGGATCTGGGAGTGCGCAACAGCGCCCACTAGGGGTAGTCAGTCTTCGGCGCCCACCGGGGTCAGCGCGAAGACCGGAATCGTGGGCGCGGCGGCGCGGAATTGCTCGTCGCTGCTGTCCGGGGTCAGGCCGGCGACGTAGCCCTTCACCTGCCAATACCACCTGGCCAGGTAGCGCCTCAGCAGTTCGGGTTTGGCCGCGTCGTCGACCTCGCTGGCCTGAACGCTGCGCCGCCGCCAGCGTGGGCCCACCTCGACGACGGACGCGGCCCGGACATTGCGCGCCCACTGGGTGTTGCCGCGCGGGGACACGAGGTAGTCGACGCCGTCGACGGTCAGCAGGTTGATCACCACCGCCCGTGGCTTTCCGGTTTTGCGGCCACGCACCCGCAGCGCCCGGGTTCCGGCAATGCTGATCCCCGCCTCGGCGAGCCAGCGGATGACCCCGTTGGCCATGCGGGCGGTCCGGTTCGGTTCTTCGTATCGGGTGGACATCATGCGGCCTCTCAGCGAATCCTGATCGAATGTGAGAGCAGCGCTCTCCGATGTGAAGATGCTGCCACGCCCCGCAACGGAAAGCAAGAGCGGTGTTCTCAGTTGTGTCAGACTGACCGCGTGGGCAAACGCCAGGAATCGCGCGAGCAGATCGAGGCACGCATCATCGAACTCGGTCGCCGCCAGCTGGTCGAGCGGGGCGCGGCCGGACTGTCGGTGCGGGCGATTGCCCGCGATCTGGGCATGGTGTCCTCGGCGGTCTACCGCTACGTGTCCAGTCGCGACGAGCTGCTGACCTTGCTGCTGGTCGACGCCTATTCCGACCTGGCCGATGCCGTGGATCGCGCCCGCCAAACCGTCGGCGAGCTGTGGAGTGACGATGTCATCGCCATCGCGCGGGCAACGCGCGATTGGGCCGTCGCGCATCCGGCCGGCTGGGCCTTGCTGTACGGCAGTCCCGTGCCCGGATATCACGCGCCCCCCGAGCGCACGATTGTGGTCGGCACCCGCGTGGTGGCCGCGCTGTTCGACGCGGTCGCGGCCGGAATCGCCACGGGTGACATCCGGCTGACCAATGATCTTGCCCCCCAACCGATGTCATCGGACTTCGAGCGCATCCGGCAGGAATTCGGGTTCCCGGGCGATGATCAGGTGTTGGCCAAGTGTTTTTTGGTGTGGGCCGGGGTGCTGGGCGCCATCAGCCTCGAGGTGTTCGGGCAATACGGCGCCGATACGCTGACCGACCCGCAGGCCGTCTTCGACGCGCAGCTGCGGCTGCTGGTGGACGTCCTCAGCCAGCATTGAGGGCCGCGGGCGACCGTAATTAGAACGCGTTCACCGGCGATTCCGGAGGGCGAAGCGGCTCGTCATGGCAAAGCCGTTTGGGCACTTTCTGGCGGCCCGCCGTCTGGACTATCCTGCGAGACGATGACGCTTTCCGTTGAATCACCGACGCAGATTGCCTGGGTCACCGCCGACCTGGAGGTCACGGAAACGGCCCTCACCGGCCTCTTAGGTGTGCGAAAGTGGGTACGCATACCCGACGTGCACTTCGCTCCGGACGCGTGTAGCTATCGCGGCAGGCCGGCGGACTTCTTTGCCAGCATCTCGCTGAGCTACCTCGGCGACATGCAATTGGAGCTGATCCAACCGGTCCGTGGCCAGAACATCTATAGTGACTTCCTGTCGGATTGCGGGCCGGGTTTGCATCACATCTGCATGGAGGTCGAAAGCCCCGAGCAACTCGAAGTAGCGGTGGCCGAGGCCGCCGAGCGGGGCGCCGCGGTGGTGCAGCGAGGCGTGATGCCCGGCGGCATCGAGTTCGTTTACCTCTCTGAGCCGCAGGCGGGCGTGCCGTATGTGGAACTTGCGTACGTTGCGCCCGAGATGAGGGCGTTTTACGACTACATCAAACGGGAGCAGCGGTGAGCCTCGCCGGCGACGGTGCGGAGCGCAGCGATGAAAAGGAGTGGCGCGAATGAGCACCGAGATACCGGCGACGGTCAGTGCCAAGGACGTGACCGCGTGGTCGGACGACGTCGATGTCGTGGTGATCGGGTTCGGCATCGCCGGCGGCTGCGCCGCGGTCAGCGCGGCGGCCGCCGGGGCGCGGGTGCTCGTGCTCGAACGCGCGGCCGCCGCGGGTGGCACCACTTCGCTTGCCGGGGGCCACTTTTACCTCGGCGGCGGGACCGCGGTGCAGCAGGCAACGGGTCAGGACGATTCCGTCGAGGAGATGTACAAGTACCTGGTCGAGGTGTCGCGTGAACCCGAACTCGACAAGATCCGCGCCTACTGCGAAGGCAGCGTCGAGCACTTCAATTGGCTGGAAGACTTGGGCTTTCAGTTCGAGCGCAGCTACTACCCCGGCAAGGTCGTCGTCCCGCCGGGGACCGAGGGGCTGAGCTACACCGGCAATGAGAAGGTGTGGCCTTTCTGCGAGCGGGCCAAGCCGGCGCCGCGCGGGCATTCCGTGCCGGTGCCCGGCGAATTGGGTGGCGCGAGCATGGTTGTG
>DASTKA010000213.1:0-2158 GCA_035716165.1 Mycobacterium sp.
AGCAGCAGGCCCACGATTCCCGCGATGGCGGCCACCGATCTGGGGATCCGCTGCGATCGCTCTTTACCGTCGTGGGGCACGAGGCTCGATCGTAAGCGACGCGGCTTTGTCCGTTGAGGACGCGGGGCGGCGTAGCGCCCCGGGGAACGAACCGGACCGGTGACTGATGCCGTTGAGGACGCGGGGCGGCGTAGCGCCCCCAGACCAGGAGTCGGCGACCGATCGTTATCCGCGGACGCGGTCCGCCAGCGTGGCAACCCCCGGACCGTCGAGGTCGGCCAGGGCGGCAGGACGGCCGGTCATGGCCAGCAGAAGCGCCTCGCCGGGGCCGGTCACGTCGGGCCCGTCGCCGTGCGCCCACTCGACATCGGTGGCGCGCAGGCGTAAGCCCCGGATCCTCCGTCCCGCGCCGAGTCGGGGATTACTGGGCACCAGCGGAAGGATCCGCGCGAGCCGATCGGGCGGCACGACGCGCGGCCGGTTCAGCGCGCGGCGGATGTCCTGGTGGTGGATGGTGCCGTCGACGAGCGCGATCATCCCGCCGAAACCTGCGGTCAGTCCATGCGGCTCGAGGTGGCCGCGCAGGAATTCCAGCAGCTGTTGCGGGGTCAAAGCCGCGAATTCCTCGACGCCCACCTGATTGGCCCGCACGACGAAGCCCTTGGCGAACCGTTTCAGCAGCCCCAGCGCGCCCAGCTCCTCGTAGCTGATCACGTGCGCGACAACGTCTTTGACGCTCCACCGGGTGCAGAGGGTGGGGGCCTGCCAGTCTTGCGGTGTCAGCGTGGCGAGGAATTCGGCGAGGTCGGCCCGCTCGGCGCGGGCCATGGTCATCAGGTCGGAGCTCATCGCGGGCCACCGTCGCTGAACAGCTCCGCGTATCGACTCAGGTACAACGGCCAACCCGCATCGCCGTCGACCCCGTCGGCGACGGACTCCCAGCCCGGCCCGTGGCGGTCCAGATGGCGGTGTTGCAATTCGACTCGAGTGCGTTCGTCGGACTCGGCGGTGAAGCGCACTTCGACCTCGCTTGTCTTGGCCGGGTCGGTTTCTACCTGCCATGCCGGACCGATGTCCCAGCTGAACATCACGCGGTGCGGCGGCTCGTAGACCAGGATTCGCGCCCATCGGCACACGCTGCCGTCGACGCCTCGGTCGTAAATATGGCCGCCCACTTGGGGTTCGAACACTGTCTCGGCGATCGGGACGGCCAACAGGTTGTGCTCCCGCGGCTTGAATGCGCCGAACTGGTCGGTAAAGACGGCGAATGCGCGCTCAATGGGGGCGTTGACGACGACGTGGTGGTTGACGTCGGGAATCCGCTGCGTCATGTTGATCCTTCGTTCATCTCGTCGATGGTCTGCGCGTAGCCGGCCAGCGCCTGTGTCCAGAACCGGTCGAGATCGGCGCGTAATGCCTGCAGACCGGTGGGGTCGAGTTGATAGACCCGACGGGTTCCCGCGGGGCGGTCGCGCACCAGCCCGGCGGACTTGAGCACTTTGAGATGTTGGGACACCGCCGGTCTGCTGACCGGCAGATGGCGGGCCAACTCGCCGACCGCCGACGGCCCGTGGGCGAGGCGTTCAACGATGGCCCGCCGCGTCCCGTCCGCCAGCGCCAACCAGACGTCACCCGTTTGGTAAGTGACCACGAACCGTAAGCGTAGACTTACCGATAACGAATCTCAAGGGCTGTGGGCCACCCAGGCACGCCTGACGTACTCGCGCAACGCTAGCCTTGCAAAATGTGTTGTGCGCCTTAGTGTCTCAGCGGGGCCGGCCCCCACAGGCCGCTGCGCGTCGCCGTGCCCAGCTGCAGGTGGGCGGGTCGGGCGTCGGGGTAGTAGGGGGTCAACCGTTGCAGCGAACCCCAATCGCGAGACCAGTCGTCCCTGAGATAGGTGGCCATGGTGGTCGCCTTGGCCAACAGCTCGGTGATGCCCAGGGGACCGCCGCCGTTGTTGTCCATCACCGGCGAGTTGGCCTCGGCGCCGAATCGGTCGGGCAGGATGCGCCACCTCGGTGTCTCGTCGACGCCGTTCTGGTGACCGAACGGTCGCTGGCACGGGAAGGCCAGCCCGACCAGCCAGTCCAAAAAGACCGGGTCGGTGGAACCCACCACGTCCTGCAGCGTGCGCAGCTGCGGAATCCTCGGCGCG
>DASTKA010000214.1:0-3916 GCA_035716165.1 Mycobacterium sp.
CTGCTACATCCTGCTCAGCGGCGAGGTAGGCGTGTACGTCGGCCTGGACCGCGTCGCCTCACTGGGGCCCGGCGAAGTGATCGGCGAGTCGGCGCTCCAGCGCGGGAAACTGCGTTCTGCGACCGTGACGACGATGGGGCCGGCCGAGTTACTACGCATCGAACGCGACGATCTCGACACACTGCTCGTCGAGATACCGGCACTTCGCCAAATCATCGACGCGTCGGTCGCGCGACACGTGCCGGTAGACCTGCCGCCAAAGCCGAAGCCACCGTTCTCCAGACTGGGCGCCCCAGTCCGCACCGAGTTGCTCGAGCGGTTCGAGCAGGCCGCCGACAGCGCGGGTGTGGACGTCGCGACCGCGCTCGAAGATGCGCTGACCCGCTGGATCGAACGGGACGGCACAGCCTAACTATTGCCTCCTTGCAGGGGTCTACTACCGAACGTAGTATCAAGGCCATCCTGCCGTGCACAAGGAGGTGCAATGTGAGGTGGAGTTTCGCCCAAATCGGGTTGCTGATCATCTGCGTTTTTCATGTCATTCAGGCGGTGGTCGGCCTCGTCATCAATCCCAGCTTCGCGACCGGCCCCACCGCGCCCACGGTGCAGCTACTCGGAATGGACTACAACGGCTGGCATGCCGTCGCCGGTCTGGCCTTATTCGCACCAGGCCTGGTGTTTGCGATCCGCAAGTCGTGGGCCGTGTTGTATCTCCTGCTCGCCGCGGTAGCCGGTGCGCTGCCCGGCATCTGGGCCTTCTTCTCTCATCAGGTCGCGTTCGTCTTCACCTTTCCCAACAACACCACCGACGCGGTCGTGCACTTGGTCACGGCGGCGGTGATGGTCGCGGTGGCGGCCGTCCAGATCCGTATGGACGGTGGTCTGCGGAATTCACTGGCCGATCTGCGGAAAGCGCCATAACCCGCGGCGCTCATACAGGATTTCGCCGACAATCCCTTCACCAACTCGGTCACCGAATGGCAACTGCTGGGTATCGGTTCGCGCAAGAACGTATTAGTTCTGCGTGACATAGCTCACGATCGACGGAGCAAATCGCGGCGCCTTAACCGCAGAGGTGGTACCTGATGTTCTGTCGGCTTGGTCGTGTGGCTGGTGCCGCCGCCGGGGCTGCCCTGCTGGTGCTGTCGGCGTTCACCGCGTCGAAAGTGTCTGCCGCCGTTGTGATGAGTCCGAACCTGTTGACGAACCCAGGGGCCGAGTTCGGCGACCCGTCGCTATCGGCCTACAGTTCGGTGTCCATTCCGGGCTGGAGCGTGACCGGCACACCGACGGTGATCAAATATGGCACCCTGCGCCGCCTGCCGTGGCCGCTCGGGTCGCCGGGGCCGACTCTGCCGGCGGCCCTGGGATTTCCGAAGCCGCAGAACGGACCGCCTGACGGTGAGGTGCAATTCTTCGGCGGTGGAAACGTGGCCACGTCAACGCTCACCCAATTCGTCGATCTGTCCGGTGCGGCGCCGCAGATCGACACCGGCACCGTGCCCTACCGGCTGAGCGGATGGCTCGGAGGCTTCGTGGAAGACCCGTCCGAGGCGTCGGTCACTGTCACTTTCATTGCCGCCGACCAGCAGTCAGCGCTGGGCGCCGGCAAAATCGGCCCGGTCACCGTGCTGGACCGCCGCTTGAAAACCGTGCTCCTCCAACGCGAGACCACCGGGACGATTCCGGCGGGAACCCGGATGGCGAGTGTGGTCGTGACCCTCAAAGACTGCAACCCTGTGATCGGCCACTACAACAACGCCTACGCGGACAACATCTCGCTCAATATCGGCGCGCCACTGCCTCCCGCGCCGCCGCCGACGCCGCCGACGTCGAAAGTCGGCCCCCTGGACCACGTTTTCATGATCTACCTAGAGAACCATGGCGTGAAAGACATCGTCGGCAGCCGCAATGCGCCATACATCAACGGCCTGATCAACAACTACGGCTACGGCGAAAATTATTACGCCCAAACCCATCCGAGCCTGCCGAACTACTACCCCATCCTTGGCGGATCCGATTTCGGCTTCAACTACAACTGCGAGTTGGACTGCTTCGACAAGCCCAACCTGGCCGACAACGTCGAGCGAGCGGGCAAGGGCTGGGCTTCGTATGAACAGTCAATGCCCGCACCGTGTTTCACGCAGTCCTCGGGTCCCTACAGCCCCGGTGAGCTACCGTTCCTGGCTTTTCACGACATCGTCGCCAACACCGCTCGTTGCCAGGGACATGTGCTGCCCCTCGAGCGAATGGCCACCGATCTCGCCACGCCCGCCACTACTCCGAACTACGTGTGGTGGGCTGCGGACGAAAACCACAACATGGAAGGCCCGATCAACATCGAGTTCATCCTCAGCCTGCTGACGGATCACCAATACAACATCAAGGCCGGCGACCAGTTCCTCGCGGCCACGCTGCCCACGATCCTGAACTCGCCGGCTTTTCAAACGCAGCGCAGCGCCATCTTCATCACCTGGGACGAGGACTTCAACAACCTGTCGCTAGGCATAGGCAACGAAGGTAACCACGTCCCCATGATCGTCATCCCGTCGCCGAACTCCGGTATGCGCCAAGGCCACATCGTTGCCGCCCACTACAACGACCACTACAGCCTGCTCCGTACGATCGAAGACTCGCTGCAACTTCCGCGACTGACGAACAATGACAAATTCGCCCAATCTATGAATGAATACTGGGTGGCGGGCTAAAGCGGCACACGTCGCGGTCGGAGGTCGCTGAGATCGGGGCAAGCATGTCTGAGACGAATCCGGCGGAGGAAGCCCTGCGTCAGTGGAGCGCGGTCGCAGCGGCCTGGGACAAACACCGGGACCGCCTATTCTCCGACGTGCGATCGGTGTCCGATTGGCTGGTGGCAGAAGTAAATCCCCAGCCGGGCCAAACGGTGTTGGAACTGGCGGCGGGACCAGGCGAAACGGGCTTCCTCGCCGCCGCCCGGCTCGGTCGGTCCGGCCTGCTCATCTCGAGTGATTTCGCGCCAGAGATGGTGGCCGCCGCCCGTCGGGGAGCCGGCGATCGCGGCCTCGACAATGTCGAGTGTCGGGTCATCGATGCGCAGCGGATCGACCTGCCCGACAACAGCGTTGACGGGGCGCTTTCCCAGTTCGGGCTGATGCTCGTGCCCGAGCAGGAACTGGCCGTCGCGGAGGTCCGCCGGGTGCTTCGGCCGGGCGGAAGGTTCAGCTATGCGACGTGGGCGCCACCCGAGCGCAACCCATGGATCTTCCAGATCGTGGTGGCGCTGCTGCAGAACGGCGTTGCGCCGCCCGGGGACCCGTTCGCTCCGGGTGGGCTCTTCTCGCTCTCCACCCCCGAGCGCAACCAGCAACTTGCTTCCGCTGCCGGCTTCTCGGAAGTGATCGTCGATGAGATCACCGGCGCCATGCGCTTCGACGGCGTGGACGAGTACTGGTCGTACATGGCCGAGGTGGCCGGGCCGGTGGCGGAACTCATCGGCTCTCTGGGAAGTGAACGGATCGAAGCGATCCGCGCGACGCTCGAGCCGTCGCTTGAGGCTTACAAAAGCGGGAGCGCGCTCGAACTGCCTTGGGCAGCCGTCGCGACGAGGGCGGTGTCCGGTTAGCCGGCTGCGGCGAGCGGTTCCCGAGACGGCCCGGCGGCCGCAGGAACGACTGAGCCTTCTTGGCCTGTGCCCGTCGACGCTGCCATGGTGCGGGGGAATGGGACGACCGCCGCCGCCACGAGAGGACGGCAGAAGTAGCACACGTTGTGGCCGATCACGGGATAGCCGCAGGCAGCGCAGACATTGGGGCGCACACCGATCGTCATGATCCGCAACCTCTCGTGACGGCGCTTTAGCTGGTGAAAGTGTCAATACCCAATGACCCGGTTAGTTAAACGCGCGGTTAACAGGTTCGTCGGGCTCGACGAGTGTCGG
>DASTKA010000215.1:0-2812 GCA_035716165.1 Mycobacterium sp.
GACTTCGACCGAGTGGTCGTGAACAGCGAATTGGAGTCAGCGTGCTCCGAATTGGTATCCTTGCTGGTGGAAACTGCGCCGGACCGGCATGACCCATCTGGCCAGACCACTTCCCAGCAAGATTGAGCACCGAATTTTTCAGAATTTTGCAGCGGTGACGAGCCGCTCCAATCCGCCAGGAGATTGACCTACGTGACTATTCCGCAGTCCGACGCGGCCTTGGCCGCCGTCCCCGACCGGTTCGATCCGTCCGCCGGGGGACAGGGCGCCTACGACACGCCGCTGGGCATCACCAACCCGCCCATCGACGAGCTGCTGGATCGCGTGTCGAGCAAGTACGCCCTGGTGATCTACGCCGCAAAGCGGGCCCGTCAGATCAACGACTACTACAACCAGCTCGGCGAGGGCATCCTCGAATACGTGGGTCCGCTGGTCGAGCCGGGGCTGCAGGAAAAGCCGCTATCGATCGCGATGCGCGAGATCCACGGCGACCTGCTCGAGCACACCGAGGGCGAGTAACAGAGCCGGGCCGGGCGGCGCTGTGGACAACCGCGATCGGGTCGCGAAGAAGGTAATCGTCGGCGTCTCCGGCGGTATCGCCGCGTACAAGGCGTGCACCGTCGTCCGTCAGCTCGCCGAGGCCGGTCATTCGGTCCGCGTCATCCCGACCGAGTCCGCGTTGCGTTTCGTCGGGGCCGCCACGTTCGAGGCGCTCTCCGGCCAGCCGGTGCACACCGGCGTCTTCGACGACGTGCCGGCGGTCCCGCACGTCCAGCTCGGTAAGCAGGCCGACCTGGTCGTGGTGGCGCCGGCCACGGCCGACCTGCTGGCCAGGGCGGTCCACGGCCGGGCCGACGACCTGCTGACCGCCACCCTGCTCACCGCCCGATGTCCGGTGCTGTTCGCGCCGGCGATGCACACCGAGATGTGGTTGCACCCGGCCACGGTGGACAACGTGGCCACGCTTCGCCGCCGGGGCGCGGTGGTGCTCGAACCCGCCGCCGGGCGGCTCACCGGAACGGACACCGGGTCGGGCCGGCTGCCTGAAGCCGAAGAGATCACCACTTTGGCTCACCTGCTGCTCGATCGCCAGGACGCGCTGCCCTACGACCTGGCCGGCTGCAAGGTCCTTGTCACCGCCGGCGGCACCCGGGAAGCCGTCGACCCGGTCCGCTTCATCGGCAATCGCAGCTCCGGCAAGCAGGGCTATGCGGTTGCGCGGGTGGCCGCCCAGCGCGGCGCGGAGGTCACGCTGATCGCCGGGCATACCGCCGGGCTGATCGACCCCGCGGGGGTCGAGGTGGTCCACGTCAGCTCTGCCGAGCAACTGGGCGACGCCGTGGCCAAGCACGCGGCCGAGGCGGACGTGCTGGTGATGGCCGCCGCGGTCGCCGACTTCCGGCCGGCCCGGGTTGCGGCCGCGAAGATCAAAAAGGGGGTCGAGGGGCCGCCCACGATCGAGTTGATCCGCAACGACGACGTGCTTGCCGGTGCGGTGCAAGCGCGCGCCAACGGCGAGCTGCCCAACATGCGCGCCATCGTGGGATTCGCCGCCGAGACCGGCGACGCCAACGGCGACGTGCTCTTTCATGCCCGGGCGAAGCTGCGCAGCAAGGGTTGTGACCTGTTGGTCGTCAACGCGGTGGGCGACGGCAGGGCCTTCGAGGTGGACAACAACGACGGCTGGCTGCTGGCGGCCGACGGCACCGAGTCGGCGCTGCAGCACGGCTCCAAGACATTGATGGCCAGTCGTATCGTGGATGCGATCGCCGCGTTCCTGCACGGGGACAGCGGGTAGATCGGTCGAGTTCTTCTCGGCACCGGACCAGGTGCTGGCGGGGCGGCGCCAGCCGATATAATTCGGCTAACTAATTAATTGGAAGGATCGGCATTGTGAGCGAAAATGGTCGCCTGTTTACCAGTGAGTCGGTGACTGAGGGGCATCCCGACAAGATCTGTGACGCGATCAGCGACTCGGTCCTCGACGCCCTGCTGGCTCAGGACCCCAGTTCACGTGTCGCGGTCGAGACGCTGGTGACCACGGGACAGGTGCACGTGGTGGGCGAGGTGACCACGAGGGCCAAAGAGGCGTTCGCCGACATCACCCACACGGTTCGCGAGCGCATCCTCGACATCGGCTACGACTCGTCGGACAAGGGCTTCGACGGGGCCACCTGCGGCGTGAACATCGGCATCGGCGCGCAGTCGCCCGACATCGCCCAGGGCGTCGACACCGCCCACGAGGCGCGCGTGGAGGGCGCCGCGGACCCGCTGGACGCCCAGGGCGCCGGCGACCAGGGCCTGATGTTCGGCTACGCGATCAACGACACCCCCGAGCGGATGCCGCTGCCGATCGCGCTGGCCCACCGGCTGTCACGCAAGCTCACCGAGGTCCGCAAGAACGGCACGCTGCCCTACCTGCGGCCGGACGGCAAGACGCAGGTCACCATCGAGTACGAGGACGACGTGCCCGTCCGGCTCGACACCGTGGTGGTCTCCACCCAGCACGCCGACGGCATCGACCTGGAGCGGACGCTGGACCCCGACATCCGTCAGCACGTGCTCAAGACCGTGCTCGACGAGCTGGCTCACGACACCCTGGACTCGTCGGCGACGCGGGTGCTGGTCAACCCGACCGGCAAGTTCGTTCTCGGCGGCCCGATGGGCGACGCCGGCCTGACCGGCCGCAAGATCATCGTCGACACCTACGGCGGTTGGGCCCGGCACGGCGGCGGCGCCTTCTCCGGCAAGGATCCGTCCAAGGTGGACCGGTCGGCGGCCTACGCGATGCGCTGGGTGGCCAAGAACATCG
>DASTKA010000216.1:0-2373 GCA_035716165.1 Mycobacterium sp.
TCGCCTTGGGCCCGGCCAACCGTTACGTCCATTCGGCTTATCAGGTCAGCGACCTCGACGCGCTGGCCGCCGGCGGCGAATTCCTGCGTGAGCATGGGTATTCCCGCTCCTGGGGCATCGGCAGACACATCCAGGGCAGCCAGATCTTCGACTACTGGCGCGATCCCGACGGTTACCTGTTCGAGCACTTCGCCGACGGCGACCTGTTCGACAACACGCTCGAACCCGGTTGGGCACCGTTCACCGCCTCCGGATTGGCCCAATGGGGACCTCCGGCGAGCAAAGACTTCCTCGGCACCGATCTGAAATCGGCCCGCCATGAACTCGTCTCGATCGCTACCGCCTTGCGCGGACACAACGAATTCGATCTCGGCCGGTTGGCCGGACTACTGAAAGTGCCCAACTCATGACCGTTTCCGTCCTTCGTACCTCCGATGCCTGGTGGGTCAAAACCGCCAACGGCGCCGCCAAGATCGACACCGCGGCCACGAGCACCGCAGGACTCCTGGCCGATCGGGCCGCCATCGAGGCGGCGGCCACCAGCGTCGACACCGTAGATCTGGACGCTCTCCGATTGATGTCGCCGGTGACCAGGCCGTGCCGGGTGATAGCCCAGATGACCAACTTCGAATCGCACGTCAAAGACGCCGGCATGAACCCGTCGTCGATTCCACTGACCTTCTTCCGCAAGGCGTCGGCGTCGATCAACGGCCCGTTCGACGACATCGTCAAACCGCCGCACGTCAAGCTCCTCGACTACGAGGTGGAGATCGGGCTGGTGATCGGCCGCACGATCCCGGTCGGCACCAGCATTTCCGAAGCGAACCTCGGCGATTTCATCGCGGGGCTGGTCGTCACCGACGACGTCTCGGCGCGTGACGTCCAGCTTCCACAGACCCAGTTCTACGAGGCCAAGTCCTATCCGACGTTCACCCCGGTGGGCCCGGCGCTGGTGCTGCTCAGCGCGGACGAACTCAAGCGGTTCGGCGATCTGCGGCTGCGGTTGAGCGTCAACGGCGACGAGCGCCAGAACGCGCTTGTCGATCCCGACATGCTCTACCGTCCGCTGCAGGCGCTGCAGTCACTGACTCAGTTCCAGGAGCTCGCGCCCGGGGATCTGGTGCTCACCGGAACCCCCGCCGGCACCGCATTGAGCGCTCCGCCGAAGCCGCTGCAGATCCTCGGAAACCTGTTGCCGCCCAGCCTGAAATGGAAAGTCTTCTTCTCACGGCAGGCCGACAACACGAATTACCTGCACGACGGCGACATCGTGGAGGCATCGATCGGCACCGACGACGGGGCCATCGATCTTGGAACCCAACGCGCCACGGTCCGATTCGCGTGAGTCACGGTGAGGTTCGACGCCACCGCGTTGTCATAGTTGGTGGCGGACCGACCGGCATCACCGCCGCGACCCTGCTGGCGCAACACGACGTGGATTGCCTGGTACTCGACCGTTGGTCCGCCGTGTACCCGCAGCCCCGCGCCGTGCACCTCGACGACGAGATCTACCGGATCATCGCCCGTTTCGGCATCGCCGACGAATTCGCATCGATCTCCAGGCCCACGCTGGGTTTGCGGTTGCTGGGCGCGGACTTCGGTGTCCTCGCGCAGTTCAACCGCGACCCGACCCGCGATGCGAACGGCTTCCCGCAGGCCAACATGTTCGACCAGCCGGAGCTGGAGGCGCTGCTGCGCGCCAACCTCAAGCGCTACCCCAAGGCGCAATTACGGTGCAACGCCGAGGTCACCCAGATCACCGACGGCGTCGACAGCATCCGCATCACCTTCACCGACCGCTCCGATGGTCGTGTTCATCACGTAGACGCCGACTATGTGCTGGGCTGCGACGGCGCCAACAGCATGGTGCGCGCCCACATCGGTTCCACCATGCAGGACTTGAACTTTCAGCAGCGCTGGCTGGTGGTCGATGTCGCCACCGACGCCGACCTGGGCCAGTGGGACGGTGTTCACCAGGTATGCGACCCGGTACGCGCCGGAACCTACATGCGCATCGGACAATCCCGCTACCGGTGGGAATTCCAGCTGCTGGGCGACGAAACCGCCTGTGAATTCGGCACTTTGGAGGCATTGCGACGGTTGATCGCGCCCTGGGCGGGCTCCGTCACCGACAGCGAGCTGAATCTGCTGCGCGTCGCCGAATACACCTTCCGCGCTCAGGTCGCCGATCGATGGCGGCGCGGCAACGTCTTCATTCTGGGGGACGCGGCACACCTCACTCCCCCGTTCATCGGCCAGGGAATGGGCGCGGGGATTCGGGACGCGGCCAACCTGGTGTGGAAGCTCGCCGCGGTCCATCGCGGCACCATGGCGGCGGATGTCCTGGATAGTTACGAGCAGGAACGCAAGCCT
>DASTKA010000217.1:0-3886 GCA_035716165.1 Mycobacterium sp.
CGCGGTGCGTAATCCGTGGCGGATGGCGCTGTCCCAGCTGTGGCTGGCCGGTGTCGACTGGACCGACGACCTGGCACCGGTGGCCGCCGCGACAGCCGACGAACTGCGGCTCACCCGCTCGCAATTGGACACCGGGGCGGGGTGCGTCCCCTGTTCGAGCATGGGCCGCCTGTTCGACGCGGTCGCCTCCCTGCTCGGCGTGCGGCACCGCATCGACTACGAGGGCCAAGCCGCGATCGAGCTCGAGGCGCTGGCGCAGTCGGCCGGCCCGACAGGCACGCAGCCGGCGTTGCCGCTGACGGTGCGCCCGGACGGGGTGATCGATCCGGCCCCGCTGGTGCGATCCATCGTCGCGGCGCTACGAGCCGGGACGGCACCGGCGGTACTCGCCGCCGCGTTTCACGAGGCGGTCGCCGTCGCCGTCACCGAGGTGGTCGCCCAGGTGGCGGGCGGCACCGCACTTGCGGGCCTCACGGGCGGGGTGTTCCAGAACGTCCTGTTGCTGGGCGCCTGCCGCATGCGGCTGCAGCAGAACGGGTTTGAGGTTCTCACCCATCACACAGTGCCGCCGAACGACGGGGGGCTGGCCCTGGGCCAGGCCGCGGTCGCGGCGCTGATCGCGCAGGAGGAGGCGTTGACGCGATGATCACCACCGCCATCGATCGGGGGCTGAGTGCCGAGCTGGCCGAGGATCTCGCCGCCACCGCTCTGACGCTGGCCAAGCGATTCGCCGCGGGCGCCACGATGTGGTCGATCGCGCCATCGTGGGAGCCCCACGCGCTGCACGTCGCGGTCGAATTCGTGCACCCGGTGATCATGGGCAAGCGGGCCCTGCCGGCCGTGGCGCTGACCGGACCCGATCTCGTGGATCTGGTGCGGGTATCGGTGCGGCCAGGCGACATCGTGGTCGCCATCTCCGGTGCGAACGACGCGGACGTGCGCTCGGTGATGCGCCGCGGCCCGGCCTGGGGAGCCACCACGATCTGGATCGGCAGCGGCGATCCACCCGCGGCCGCGATGGCCGATCACGTGCTCTGGCTCGACGATCCCGATCCGCGCGTCCCGGCCACCGGGGGTTTCGTGCTGTTCTACCACCTGCTGTGGGAGCTGACCCACGTGTGTTTCGAGCATTCCGGGTTGCTCAAACCCAAGGGCGACAACGACAACGGGGTATGCGTCACGTGCAGTGACGAAGGCCGGCTGGGTGAAGTCGTGAGCGCTTCGGTCGCCGGCCAGGCAAGGGTGCGCACCGCGCGGGGAATCGAGGACGTGGTCACCGCGCTGGTCGACCCCGTCGCGCCCGGCGAGCTGGTGCTGGTGCACGCAGGCACGGCGATCAGCCGCCTGGATGAGGAGGACGTGTCATGAGTCCAGCCGACGAGCCCACCAACTTCTTGTATCCGTTCATCGACGCCGAAGAGGACGACCCCTCCGCGCTGCTCGCCGACCTGGCCGCGTCAGCACAGGCCAAGGCGTCCGAAAGCCTGGCGTTGCGGCGTTCCACGCTCGAGGCGAACGCCGACTTGCTGGCGGCGGCCGCCGCCGAGTCGGCCCGCCGATTCGCCTCCGGCGGAAGGATGTTCACGTTCGGCAACGGCGGCAGTTGCACCGACTGCACCACGCTGGCGAGATTGTTCGCGCGGCCGCCGCTGGGCAAGCCGCTGCCGGCGTGGTCGTTGACCGCCGACCAGGCGATCCTGACGGCGCTGGGCAACGACGTCGGTTTCGAGCTGGTGTTCGCGCGACAGCTGATCGCCCGGGCGCGCGACGGTGACATCGCGATCGCCATGTCGACGAGCGGCAATTCGCCCAACCTGCTGACCGCTCTGGTGGAGGCCCACAGGCGCGGCCTGTACACCATCGGTTTCGCCGGCTATGACGGCGGCGCCTTCGTGAACAACCCGAACGTGGACGCCTGCTTCGTCGTTCGTTCGCAGAGCGTGCACCGGATCCAGGAATCGCAGGCGCTGCTCGGTTATCAGTTGTGGCTGGCGGTTCACGAATGTCTTGGCGACGATCGAGGTTTGGGGGCGGCATGAAGAACAAGCCTGCGGGTGACTACCTGTCGTCGGGCCCGCGGTTCGGCGAAGGCGACGTGATCGAGCGGATCGAGTCGTTCCGCCGGCGCCGCCCCCGACTGCTCGACGACCATGTGACCCTGGCGCACGGGGCCGGCGGCAAGGCGTCGGCGGCGCTGGTGGACGCGGTGTTCGTGGAGGCGTTTCGCAACCCGTTGCTCGAATCGCTGGGCGATGGCGCCGTGCTGGCCCTGCCCAGCGGCGAGCGGGTGGCGATGTCGACGGATTCGTTTGTGGTGCAACCCCGCCGATTCCCCGGCGGGTCCATCGGCGAACTCGCCATCCACGGCACCTGCAACGACCTGGCGGTGGCCGGCGCCGTGCCGTCCTGGATCTCGGCGGCGTTCGTGCTCGAAGAGGGTTTCCCGATCGCGGAATTGAGGGAGATCGTCGCGGACATGGCCGCCGCGGCAGCCGCGGCCGGCGTGCAGGTGGTCACCGGCGACACCAAGGTGGTGCCCAAGGGTGCGGCCGACGGACTGTTCATCACCACCGCCGGAACCGGCGTCATCCCCGCGGGCCGCACGCTGTCGGCGCAGTCGGTGCGCGCCGGCGACAAGGTGCTGCTGTCGGGGTCGATGGGCGATCACGGCATGGCGGTGATGCTCGCCAGGGGCGATCTGGCCATCGAGGCCGACATCGCCTCCGACACCGCGTCGGTCAGCCCGTTAGTGGAGTTGCTGATGGCGGCCGCCCCGGCCACGCGATGGATGCGTGACGCGACGCGCGGCGGGGTGGGAACGGTGTGCAACGAGTTGGCCCAGGCGTGCGGCCTCGGAGTGCTGCTCGAAGAGGAGCGACTTCCGGTGGCGCCCATGGTCAATGGCGCCTGCGAATTGCTCGGCATCGATCCGCTCTACGTCGCCAACGAGGGCAAGTTCGTCGCCGTCGTCGCGCCCGAGGAGGCCGACGCCGGGCTGGCCGCATTGCGGTCGCATCCGCTGGGTGCGGAGGCGGCCGCCGTCGGCGAAATCGTCACCGAACCGGCGCAGAGCGTGGTGCTGCGCACCGGGTTCGGCGGTTCGCGGATCGTCGACATGCTCGTCGGAGATCCGTTGCCGCGAATCTGCTGAAAGGCTTTGCAGAGAGGAGGAACCGAAGATGTGCCTCGGCATTCCGGGTCGAATCGTTGAGATCACCGATCCGGCAAACTATTTGGCGAAGGTCGACGTCAGCGGGGTTCAGCGCACAATCAGTGTGCGGCTGCTGGAAGGCGATATGCCCGAACCCGACGAGTGGGTACTGGTCCACGTCGGCTTCGCAATGGCCAAGATCGACGAAACCGAGGCGTTGCTCACGCTGGCGGCCATCAAGAAACTCGGCGACGCCTACGCCACCGAGATGCAAGCCTTCGACTCGTCAGCGATCGTCTGACTAAGGAGCCGCAATGAAATTCGTCGACGAGTTCCGCGACCCGGCCGCCGCCCGCAAACTGATTGTTGCGATCGAACACCTGGCTGGGACCGGTCCGGAACACTTCAAGTTCATGGAGGTGTGCGGAGGCCACACCCACACCATCTACCGGCACGGCATCGAACACCTGTTGCCCGACAACGTCGAACTGGTGCACGGTCCCGGCTGCCCGGTCTGCGTAATCCCCATGGGCCGCATCGACGATGCGATGTGGCTGGCCGGTCAACCCGACGTGATCTTCACGTGCTTCGGCGACATGATGCGGGTGCCCGGATCAGCAGGCAGCCTGCTGGACGCCAAGGCGCGCGGTGCCGACGTGCGATTCGTCTACTCCCCGCTGGACGCGCTGAAGATGGCGGTCGACAACCCGGACAAGCAAGTGGTGTTCTTCGCCA
>DASTKA010000218.1:0-4734 GCA_035716165.1 Mycobacterium sp.
TGACCCGGTGCAGTTCCTGTCGGCGACCCCCATCACCGCAACCGAAGCGGCGTGGGTGCGGCTCAAAGGCGCCGAGGCGATGCGGCAGGCCTGGGACAACGACGGCGTCGATGTGCTGAACCCGAATCGCCCTGCCGCACAACCTGATTGATGCTGGCTCGGCGTTAAAGCCAGTTGTTGCGCCGGAACTGGAAGTACAGGCCCACGCAGGAGACGGCCATCAAGGCCATGATCGCCGGGTAACCCCACGTCCAGTTCAACTCGGGCATGAAGTGAAAGTTCATGCCGTAGATGGCGGCGACCATGGTGGGCAGCGCCAAGATACCGGCCCAGGCCGCCATCTTGCGCATGTCGTTGTTCTGCTGCATCCCGACGCGGGCCAGTGCCGCCTGGATCAGCGAGTTGAGCATGTCGTCGTAGCTGGCGATGTGGTCGGCGGCCTCGGAGTGGTGGTCAGCGAGGTCGCGCAGGTAGCGCCGCACCTCTTTGGAGATCACGTCTTTGTTATCCATCTGGATGCGATGGAACGCACCGGACAACGGGTTGACGCACCGTCGCAGTTCGACGACCTCACGCTTGAGCAGGTAGATCGGTTCGACGTCGATCTTGCTGCCCGGTGCGAACGCCACCTCTTCGATGCCGTCGATATCGGATTCGATCAGATGGCTCACGTCGAGATAGTGGTTCACCACCTCGTGGGCGATGGCGTGCATCACCGCATACGGTCCCAGGCGTAGCTGCTGCGGATCGGCCTCCATCCGTTTGCGCACATCGGAGAGCCCGCCGTGCTCGCCGTGGCGGACCGTCACCACGAAACCCTTACCGACGAAGACCATCACCTCACCGGTCTCGACGATCTCGCGGGCCAGCGCCACCGATTCGTGGGGTACGTAGTTGACGGTCTTGAGCACCAGGAACAGGGTGTCGTCGTAGCGCTCCACCTTGGGCCGCTGATGGGCGCACACCGCGTCTTCCACGGCCAGGGGGTGCAGCCCGAACACGTCGGCCACGTCCTGCATCTCGGACTGGCTGGGTTCGCGCAAGCCGACCCAGACGAATCCGTCGTGGCCCAGCGTTTCGATCTCGCGCACTTTGTCCAGCGCGGCCGCGTAGCCGACTTTGCCGGGCAACCGGTGGCCGTCGGCGTAGACGGCGCAGTCGACCAGCGTCTCCTTGGGCGGCTCGGGGGGCGGGCTCGGCTTGGGGTGCGGGTCGTGCGCGAGGGGCCGAAGCGCTTCGGGCAATGCGTCGAATCCTTGGAACACATCCACCTCCCACCACGCGCAGCCGACCAGGCGGTGCTCCATGGTACGCGTCCCGACTAGTCAAAGCGCGACGTTCAGGTATCGGGAAAGCCCTGGTAGCGGACCGGAGATCGGCGGCCGAGCACAGTGCGCTAGTTTCGAGCCGAAACCCGAATCTGCACGAACTTCTCCACAAGGAGTAAATCGACGTGAGCGCAAGTCCTCTCAAGGTCGCTGTCACCGGCGCCGCCGGCCAGATCGGCTACAGCCTGTTGTTCCGCCTGGCGAGTGGCTCGTTGCTGGGGCCCGACCGCCCGATCGAGCTGCGACTCCTTGAGATCGAGCCCGCGCTCAAGGCGCTCGAGGGCGTCGTGATGGAGCTCGACGACTGCGCGTTCCCGTTGCTGTCCGGCGTTGAGATCGGCGCCGACGCGAACAAGATCTTCGACGGCGTCAACCTGGCGCTGCTGGTCGGCGCGCGGCCACGCGGCCCCGGCATGGAGCGCAGCGACCTGCTGGAGGCCAACGGCGCGATCTTCACCGCGCAGGGCAAGGCGCTCAACTCCGTCGCCGCCGACGACGTCCGCATCGGCGTGACCGGTAACCCGGCCAACACGAACGCGCTGATCGCGCTGAGCAACGCCCCCGACATCCCCAAGGAGCGGTTCTCCGCGCTGACCCGCCTGGACCACAACCGGGCGATCTCGCAGCTGGCCCGCAAGACCGGCGCCAAGGTCACCGACATCAAGAAGATGACCATCTGGGGCAACCACTCGGCCACCCAGTACCCAGACATCTTCCACGCCGAGGTGGGCGGCAAGAACGCCGCCGAGGTGGTCAACGACCAGAACTGGATCGAGAACGACTTCATCCCGACCGTGGCCAAGCGGGGCGCGGCGATCATCGACGCGCGCGGCGCCTCCTCGGCCGCCTCGGCCGCATCGGCCACCGTCGACGCCGCCCGTTCCTGGTTGCTGGGCAGCCCGGAGGGCGACTGGGTGTCCATGGCGGTCTACTCCGACGGCTCCTACGGCGTGCCCGAGGGCATCGTGTCGTCGTTCCCGGTGACCACCAAGGACGGCAACTGGTCGATCGTGCAGGGGCTGGAAATCGACGAGTTCTCCCGCGGCCGCATCGACAAGACCACCGCCGAGCTGGTCGACGAGCGGGCCGCAGTTACCGAGCTGAAGTTGATCTGAGCGGTGGCGGGTAGGCCCGCTATGACCTACCTCACCAATTGGGCCTACTAATGCGTAGTCAGTACCCTGAAGCGCGTGTCCGAATTGCTTGAATCGATACAGACGCATGCCGAGCAGAGCGTGATCACCGACGCGGAGATCTTCGAGGCACACGTAGGCGGCAAGCTTTCCGTAGGCCTGACTTCGCCCCTGAACACCCAGCGCGCGTTGTCGATCGCCTACACCCCCGGGGTGGCCCAGGTGAGCCGTGCCATCGCCGCCGACCACGCGCAGGCGGCCCGCTACACATGGGCGAACCGGCTGGTGGCCGTGGTCAGCGATGGCAGCGCGGTGCTGGGTCTCGGCGACATCGGCCCCGCGGCGTCGCTGCCGGTGATGGAAGGCAAGTGCGCCTTGTTTCAGGCGTACGGCGGGCTGAACGCCATCCCGATCGTCCTGGACACCAAGGATCCCGACGAGATCGTGGAAACCCTGGTGCGCCTGCGGCCCACGTTCGGCGCCGTCAACCTCGAGGACATTTCCGCGCCGCGTTGCTTCGACATCGAACGCCGTCTCATCGAGGCGCTGGACTGCCCGGTGATGCACGACGACCAGCACGGCACCGCGATCGTGGTGCTGGCCGCACTCATGGGCGCCAGCAAGGCGGTCGGCCGCGACATGACGTCGCTGAAGGTGGTGGTTTCCGGGGCGGGTGCGGCCGGTGTCGCGTGCACGAATCTCCTTATGGTGATGGGTGTTTCGGATATCACCGTGCTCGACTCGCGCGGGATCCTGCACACCGGTCGCGACGACATGAACGACGTGAAAGGGGCTTTGGCGCAGCGCACCAATCCCGCCGGCCTGACCGGCAGCCTGGCCGAAGCCGTCCGGGGCGCCGACGTGTTCCTGGGGCTGTCGGGTGGGGTGGTGCCCGAAGAGATGATCGCGACCATGGCGCCCAACGGGATCGTGTTCGCGCTGTCCAACCCCGACCCCGAGATCCACCCCCACATCGCGGCCAGGTACGCATCGGTGGTCGCCACCGGCCGCAGCGATTTTGCGAACCAGATCAACAACGTGCTGGCCTTCCCTGGGGTGTTTCGCGGTGCGCTGGACGCCGGCGCCCGCCGGATCACCGAGAAGATGATGGTCGCCGCGGCCGAGGCGATCTTCTCCGTCGTCAGCGACGACCTGGCGCTCGACCGGATCGTTCCCAGTCCCCTCGACACCCGGGTGGTGGAGGCGGTCGCCAGAGCGGTGGCACTGGCCACCGACGCCTCAGACACTTCCGTCGCCGGGGGGTGAGGATCGGCAGGCTGGCGGTGCCGCTGCTCGCGGTCCTACTCGCCGTGACGGGTTGTGCGACCGAAACCGGTGATCCGCGGGCCCGTGCCGAAGTGGTGGTCGGATCCCGCCCCGATGCCGACTCGGCGCTGCTGGCCGGTGTCTATGTCGCCGCCCTGCGGTCATACGGGTTTCGTGCCCATGCCGCGACCGCGGCCGACCCGAAGCCCCAACTGGATTCCGGCGCGTTCACCGTCGTTCCCGCCTTCACCGGCCGAATGTTGCAAGCGTTGCAGCCCGGCGCGACGGCAATGTCGGACAAAGACGTTTATCGCGCGATGATCGCCGCGCTACCGGAGGGCGTCGTCGCGGGCGACTACACGACGGCCGCTGAGGACAAGCCCGTGTTGCTGGTAAGCCAGGCCACCGCCAAGGCGTGGGGCGGTAGTGACGTCAGCGCGGACCTGAGCACGCTGCCCCGCCACTGCGACGGCCTGGTCGTCGGGAATGTCGGCGGGCATCAGGAACCGTCGGCGATCGGCTCCTGCCGGCTCCCCGTGCCGCGTGAATACCCCGATGGCGCAGCGATGTTCGACGCGATTCGGGCCGGGCAGCTGACCACGGGGTGGACCACCACCGCCGACCCCGCCGCCCCCGGCGACCTGGTCGCGCTGGCCGACGGCAAACCCGCGCTGATCCGTGCGGAGAACGTGGTGCCGCTCTATCGCCGCAACGCGCTCAGCGATCGGCAGTTGCTGGCGATCAACGAAGTGGCCGGCGTGCTGGACACCGCCGCCCTGGTCGATATGCGCCGGCAAGTGCGCGCGGGTGCCGACCCGCAGGCGGTGGCGGGAGGCTGGCTGGCCGAGCATCCGCTCGGCCGCTGAGCGTCAGACTTTCGGCATCAACCGGCCCATGACCGGTCCGAACAGCTGCTGGTAATACGGGCCCGCCACGCGCACCATCACGTCCAGGAGTTTGGCGTCGGTGCCGACCAGGACCCGGGCCTTCTTCTTGCGGACCGCGTC
>DASTKA010000219.1:0-5513 GCA_035716165.1 Mycobacterium sp.
GGACTCGTCGGCCAGCGCGCGCACGGCGATCACGACCGCGGCCGCTGCGCTCGAGCCGGCCAGCAGGCACAGCAGGCCGGCCCAGGCGCCGCCGTGCAGGCCGAGCCGGTCCAGCCAGACGAACGTCAGCAGCGCACCGGGTGGGTGCCCCGAGACGTGGGTGGTCCACGAGTTCGGCTGGTAGTCGACGATCCTGCCGGCGAAGGTGCGCAGCATCGCGGGAATGTCGGTGATGCTCGGCACCTGCGACAGGTATTCGTCCCGGGTGGTCAGCCGGCCGGCGAAGCCGCGCTGCCAGCCGTCGATCATCGCCAGTGCGAACGCCCAGCCGCAGGCGGTGGCCCAGCTGCCCAGCGTCAGCGCCCGCCACGAAAGGCGTTGCGCCAGAACCGGTCCCCAGGCGACGACAGCGATGGCAATGGCGATGGCCGGGACGGTTCCCCAGCCGGCGTGGATCAGCCATTCGCCGAAGATCGGTTCGGCTTGGGCGTGGGTGGCGAATCTCGACCGGCCCGTATCGAGTCGCGGCCGGACCCCGAGGTTCAGCCGCGGCAGCACGAACGCCGCCACCACCAGCACCACCCCGACCGTGACCGCTGCCGCTTCGCGCGCTGCCTCTCGTCGGGCGATCCTCACGGACCAACAGCCTATTGATCGCTCGTGCCGGCGAACCGGCGCGCCAAGGCCGCGCGGTCGACCTTGCCGATGCCGCGCCGCGGCAGTGCGGCGACCACGTGAAGCTCGCGCGGGGCGGCGGTGGCGTCCAGGGTGCGGGTCACCTGTGCGCGCAGGTCGTCCAGGGCTGGCGCGACGGATCCGTCTCGCACCACGATCGCGGCGACCACGCGCTGGCCCAGCCGGTCGTCGGCCACGCCGAACACCGCACAGTCGCTCACGGCCGGATGGGTGCACAGCGCCGCCTCGACCGGCTGCGGCAGTACCGTCAGCCCGCCGGTGCTGATCGCGTCGTCGGCGCGACCCAGGACGGTGAGGACACCGGCATCGTCGACGGCGCCGAGATCGTCGGTCGCAAACCAGCCCGGCTCGGCGAACGGATTCGGGTCCACCGGATTGCGGTAGCCCTTGGCCAGTGTCGCGCCTCCGATGACGATGCGCCCCTCGACCGTGCGCAGTCGCACGCCGTCCAGGGGGACACCGTCGTACACGCACCCTCCGGCGGTCTCGCTCATCCCGTAGGTGCGGACCACGGTGATGTCCGCCGCGGCGGCGTCGTCGAGGACCGGTCGCGGTGCCGGGCCGCCCCCGAGCAGCACGGCGTCCAGCTCGCCGAGGGCGGCCGCGGCCGCGGGGTGGCCGAGCGCCTTGGCCAACTGAGTGGCAACCAGCGAGGTGTATCGCCGCCCTGGGCCCAATCTTCCTATGGCGCTAGGTAATTCGGCGACGTCGAAGCCCGCGGACACGTCCATTTCGACCGGTGTCGAGCCGGCGAGCACGCTGCGCACCAAGACCTGCACACCGGCGATGTGATGGGGCGACAGGGCGAGCAGCCAGCTGCCCGGGCCGCCGAGGCGGTCATGGGTGGCCGTCGCGCTGGCCGTCAGGGCGGCGGCGGTCAGCAAGGCGCCCTTGGGAATTCCGGTGGTTCCCGACGTAGCGGCTACCAGGGCCACGTCGTCGTCGATCGGCTCCCCGACGCGCAGCCCGGTGCGCAGCGCGGCCGACTCGCGATCGTCACCCGCGGGCAAGGCGACAAGTGCGGGGTCGCGCCCGCTCAGCACCCGTTCCAGGGCGGGCAACAGCGACGAGGCCGCCGAGCCCGGCGGGACGTGCACTGCGCGCAGTACGGCTATGCCGGGTCCCCGGCCTCGTCGGCGTCGTCGAACGGCCAACCCTGGGCCGCCAACCGGACCCGTACCCGCTCAACGTCATTCGGTGACGGCAGCTCATCGGTGATCTGGGTGATCAGCACGCCGATGTCCACATCGTCGAACTCGCCGCGCCGAACCAGCTCACAGGCCACCGCCTTGGCTTCGTCGTTGGACAACCGGCGGGCCAGCAGAGCGAGCACCGGGAAGGTGTCGGTCGCCGGCACGCCTTCGGGATATCCCGCGCGCAGCCACGAGACGATGGAATTCAGAAATCCGTTCACGCTGATACCGCTCCCCCCGGTGGCCGGTTCGGTGACTCGGTGGGCATCAATCGATGCTACTTGGCCTTGGATCCGAGGAACGGATAGCCGGTGTGATGTGCGATGAAGTCCCGCGAGATGTACGCCAGCGCGAAGGCGATCACCACGATGACCACCGCATAGATCGCGTACGCGATCGCCAGCAGCGCCGGGTTTTTCTGTGGCGAGCCGCCATCGGTGCCGACCTGTCCGGCGCCGATCGCGTGGAATCGAAGCCCCAGGGCGAACAGTGCCGGTAGGGCGGCGCCGGCCAACATGGCGAAGAGCAGGATCTTGAGGGAGGCCTGGTAGTTGAACCAGTCGCTGAAGTGACTCATTACGCGCTCGCCTTGACGGTGGGGTCGTCGGAGCCGTACCGCGGAGTCGTACCGCCGCCGGCTGTCGGGCCGGCGCCAGAGGGCGGGTGGTGATCGTCGGACTCCTCGAGCCCGGTAGTCAGGTCGCCCTTCCATTCGGCGTTGACGTTGTTGTGGTCGACCTTGACCTTGCGCGACCGGATGTAGATGGTGGCCGAAACCGCGATCAGTAGCGAGAAGCCGATGATGGCGCCAGGGTAACCGCCGATCAGGTGCACGATCCAGTAGGTGAGCGCACCGACCAGCCCGGCCAGCGGCAGCGTGACGAGCCAGGCGACGCCCATGCGACCGGCGACGCCCCAGCGGACCTCGCCGCCGGGCTTGCCCAACCCGCTGCCCAGCACCGAGCCGGTGCAGACCTGGGTGGTCGACAGCGCGTAGCCGAAGTGGGCCGACAGCAGGATCACAGCGGCGGAGGAGGATTCGGCCGCCATGCCCTGCGGCGACTGGATCTCGACCAGCCCCTTGCCCAGGGTGCGGATGATCCGCCAGCCCCCCAGATAGGTGCCGAGCGCCATCGACACGGCGCAACCGACGATGACCCACAGTGGCGGCATGGACGCGGTCTTGCTGATCGAGCCGTAGGACATCAGCGCCAGGAAGATGATGCCCATCGTCTTCTGCGCGTCGTTGGTGCCGTGCGCCAGCGAGACCAGCGATGCCGAGCCCCACTGCCCGTAGCGGAAGCCGGCTTCGGTGCGGTTGGTCGGGATACCGCGGGTGATCCGGTAGACCAGCCAGGTCGCGACCGCGCCGATCACGATGGCCAAGATCGCCGAGACGACGGCCGGGATGATCGCCTTGGAGACCACGCCCTTCCAGATCACCCCGTGCGCGCCGACGGCGGCGATGGTGGCGCCGACGATGCCGCCGATCAGGGCGTGCGACGAACTCGAGGGGATACCGAGGAGCCAGGTGAGCAGGTTCCACACGATGCCGCCGACGAGGCCGGCGAAAACCAGCTCCAGCGTCACGATGTGCCCGTCGATCAAGCCTTTGGCGATCGTCGCGGCGACTGCAGTGGACATGAACGCACCCACGAGGTTCAGCACCGCGGATAGCGCAACCGCCACTTTGGGCTTGAGTGCACCGCTGGCGATCGAGGTCGCCATCGCGTTGCCCGTGTCATGGAAGCCGTTGGTGAAATCGAAAGCCAGTGCCGTGATTACGACAATGATCAAGAGGAACAATTGGATGTTCACAGCGCCTGATTCTGGTGGTAGGGGGATTCCATTGTCGAATGCTGGGGAACCGAAAAGCGGGTGTATCTTGACTCGTCGCCAGATGTTACCTCTCAGTTAACCGGAATTTCCCTGTCGTTCACCTCGGGTGTCACGCCGTAGTGGGTGGTCGGACGGTATTTCGAGGAATATCAGTGTGATTCCGTCCGGGTCGATCACATGCATCTCGATCAAGCCCCACGGCTCCCGGCGTGCCTCTCGCGCGATCGACACCCCGCGGCCGCGGAGTTCGGCCTGGGTTGCTTCGATGTCGCGGACCTGTAGCCACAGCGCACCCGGGAACGGGCCGCGCGAGTGGTCCGGGGAGCCGTAACCGGCGAGTTCGAGCAGCGACTGCCCCGCGAAAAAGACTGTGCCCGCGCCGTATTCACGGGCGATCGCGAGGCCGATCTGGTCGCGGTAGAAGGTCAGCGACTGCTGATAGTCCGCCGGCCGGAGCAGCATCCGACTGGCCAGGATTTCCATAGCGTCGTGTCTATCACGTGCACCGGCTGCGCAGCGTCGCCACACCCGGGCCGGTGAGGTCGTCGCAGGCCGCGGCGCGGCCCGTCGTGGCGAGCAGCAGCGACAGTAGCGGGCCCTCGACCGGTTCCCCGTCCCCGTGCCGCCAGTCCTGGTCGGTGGCGGACAGCGCCAGCCCGGCGATGCGGTTCTTGGAGCCCAGCAGCATGTTGGACCCCTTGTAGAAGTCGATCGCCTGGCGGACGGCGTCGGGCGGGTAGCTGTGCGGGATTCCCAGCGGACGACGCGCGTCCTCCCCGTGCACCACCACCTCGCCCAGCCACGAGGCCTTGGGGCCGGGCGGCGCGGAGGTGGAGTTCTGCAGTCCCCGGAACTCCGCCAGGGTGGCGCCCGGGTCGGCGCCGCGGTGCTTGGCGATCTGGCCGTTGGCGAACTTGTCGAAGTTGAACCCCGCCTTGGCCATGTTGAGCAAGAACGTGGCCGGGTTCAGCGACGCCGTCGCCGACAGGTGCGCGACGATGTCGCGGACCGTCCAGCCCGGGCACAGCGACGGCGTATCCCATTGCGTCGGTGTCAGGTTGGCGAGGTCGCCGGCGAGCGCGCCGCGTTCGGCGGCGATGATTGCCCACAGATCAGACATGGCAACTCCTGAAGCTCGAGGGGCTCGCAGGTCAGCTATCGCGGTTGGGCTGGAGGCGTTGACGCTGCATGAGTGTATTAACCCACCGGGGACCGAAGGTGTCCAGCGCCTTGGCGGCGATCGCCATGCGCGGCGCGATGCGCACCGGGCGGGTGCGGGCGGCGGTGATCATCCACTCACCGGCCTCCTCCGGGGTCAGCGCCGGCATTCCCTGGTAGGCCTTCGTCGGCGCGATCATCGGGGTGGCCACCAACGGGTAGTACAGCGTGGTGGAATGCACCCCCTTGTCGCCCCACTCGGTTTCCACCACCCGGCTGACCGTCGACAGCGCCGCCTTCGAGGCGTTGTACACGGCGAACAGCGGGGAGGCCTCCGACAGCACGCCCCATGTCGACACGTTGATGATGTGGCCGTCGCCGCGCTCGATCATCCCCGGCGCCAGCCCGCGGATCAGCCGCAGCGGCGCGTAGTAGTTGAGCACGATGGTCCGCTCGACGTCATGCCAGCGTTCCAGCGACTCGGCTAGCGGCCGGCGGATGGACCGGCCGGCGTTGTTGATCAGGATGTCGATTCCGCCGAGACGTTTTTCGACGTCGGCGACCAGCGCGTCGACGGCGTCCAGATCCGAGACGTCGCACGGCAGCGACAGCGCTTCACCGCCCGCG
>DASTKA010000220.1:0-3712 GCA_035716165.1 Mycobacterium sp.
CCACCGGTTGTTGACCGGCACCAGCGTGTCGCGCAGCTCGTCGTCGGGCGCATGCAACGACAGCGCCAACGTCACGCCGAGCCGTTCGTCGGCGAGCTTGCGGATGGCGGGGGCCAGGCCCACGGTCGACACGGTGACCGAACGCGCCGAAATACCGAAGCCGCGCGGCGGCGCGGCGATGATGCGCCGGACCGCGGCCACCACGCGGGCGTAATTGGCCAACGGCTCCCCCATGCCCATGAACACCACGTTGGACAGCCGGTCGCCGAAGTCGTCGCGCAGGGCCGCCGCTCCGGCGCGCACCTGCTCGAGGATCTCGGCGGTCGACAGGTTGCGGCTCAGCCCGCCCTGACCGGTCGCGCAGAACGGACACGCCATGCCGCAGCCGGCCTGCGACGAGATGCATATCGTGTTCCGTTGCGGATAGCGCATCAGCACCGACTCCACGGTGACCCCATCCAGGGCCCGCCACAACGTCTTTCGCGTCTGACCGGCATCGCAGGTCACCTCTGAGGCCGCGGTGAGCAGTATCGGGAACATCGTCTCGCCGATGGCGTCGCGCAGTCCCGCCGGAAGATCGGTCATCTGCCGCGGATCGGCGATCAGGCGGCCGTAGTACTGATGCGCCAGCTGCTTGGCGCGAAACGCCGGCAAGCCCAGCTCAGTGACGGCGGACGTGCGACCGTCCTCGTCGAGGTCGGCCAGGTGCCGCGGCGGCTTGCCGGGACGCGGCTCGGAGAAGATCAATTGTTGAACCATGACCTGTCCAGTATCGGTCACGTTCGAGCCGACCTAGGGAACGAGTGTCAGCACCGTCCACGCGGCGACCGCCGAGGGCAGCACGCCATCGAGCCGATCCATCAGGCCGCCGTGCCCGGGCAGCAGCCGGCCCATGTCCTTGATGCCGAGGTCGCGCTTGACCTGAGACTCCACCAGATCGCCAAGCGTGCTGGTCAGCACCAGGACGACACCCAGCAACGCGCCGATCCACCACGGTTTGCCGGCCAGGAAGGTCGCCGTCAGCATCGCCGCGGTGATCCCGAACACCAGGGAACCGCCGAATCCCTCCCAGGACTTCTTGGGGCTGATCGCCGGGACCATCGGGTGCTTGCCGAGCAGCGCCCCGACGGCATAGCCGCCGGTGTCGGAGGCGACGACGGTGATCATCAGGCAGAACACCCGTCCGGCGCCGTCGTGCGGGTAGACCAGCAGCACGCCGAAGGACGCGAACAGCGGCACCCACGCGGCCAAGAAGACGGTGGCCGAGGCGTCCCGGAGGTAGTTCGCCGACAGCGAGCCGTCGAACGGCTCGGGCCGTTTGCTGTTGTCCTGCATGAACAGCCGCCACACGTTGCAGACCACCACGGTGACGCCGAAGCCGGCCAGTGCGCCCGCGGCGTGGAACGGCCAGGTCAGCCACACGGTGAGCTGGCCCCCGGCCAACAGCGGGATGAGGGGTATGACGTAGCCGGCCTCGCGCAACCGCCGTACCACTTCGTGGGTGGCCACCACGATGGCCAAGGCGACGATGGGCACCCAGAAACGCGGCGCGAAAACCAGCGTCACCACCAGCACGCCACCGATCCCGGCCCCCACCGCGATCGCGGCGCGCAGGTCGCGTCCGGCCCGGGACGTCTTCTTGGCCGGCTGCTTCCTCGTCTCCTTGCCTGCGTGCGACGGATCGTCGGGCGGATCGCCTGCGCCGGGTTCGGGAATCGCCACTGGCCTGGATGGACTTAGCTGCCGAGGTCGCTAGACCTCCAGCAGCTCGCCTTCTTTGTGCTTGACCAGCTCTTCGATCTGGGTGGTGTATTGATGCGTGGTCTTGTCCAGATCCTTTTCGGCCCGGCCGACCTCGTCCTCGCCCGCCTCGCCGTCCTTGCGAATGCGGTGCAGTTCCTCCATCGCCTTGCGGCGGATGTTGCGTACCGAGACCTTGGCGTCCTCACCCTTGCCCTTGGCCTGTTTGACCAGCTCCCGGCGGCGTTCCTCGGTGAGCTGCGGGACCGCCACCCGGATCAGGGTGCCGTCGTTCGTGGGGTTGACGCCCAGGTCGGAGTTGCGGATCGCCGTCTCGATCGCGCCCACCTGGCTGGCTTCGTAGGGCTTGATGACGACGAGGCGGGCCTCGGGCACGTTGATGCTGGCCAACTGGGTGATGGGCGTGGCCGTGCCGTAGTAGTCGATCACGATCCGCGAGAACATGCCGGGGTTGGCACGCCCCGTTCGGATGGTCGACAGGTCGTCGCGGGCAACCGCTACGGCCTTCTCCATCTTCTCTTCGGCGTCGAAGAGAGCCTCGTCAATCATGGGCGCCGCTCCTCCTCATTGCTGCTGCGTTGCGAACCCTCGCCGCCGTGATTCATCGCGCCGCTCCTCCTCATCGCTACGCTCTGCATCGTCGCCGCCGCAGGTATCGCGTGTTCTCAGGTGGTGACCAGAGTCCCGATTTTCTCACCAGCGACCGCCCGAGCGATATTGCCATTGGTCAGCAGGTTGAACACCAGGATCGGCATGCCATTGTCCATGCACAGGCTGAACGCGGTCGCATCGGCCACTCGTAGCCCGCGGTCGATGACCTCACGATGACTGATCGCGGCGATCAACTCGGCATCGGGATGCTGCCGCGGGTCCGCGTCGAACACGCCGTCCACGGCCTTGGCCATCAAGACCACTTCGGCGCCGATCTCGAGGGCGCGCTGCGCGGCCGTGGTGTCGGTGGAGAAGTACGGCAGCCCCATGCCGGCTCCGAAGATCACCACGCGCCCCTTCTCCAGGTGGCGCACGGCGCGCAGCGGCAGGTAAGGCTCGGCGACCTGGCCCATGGTGATCGCGGTCTGGACCCGGGTGACGATGCCTTCTTTTTCCAGGAAGTCTTGCAGCGCCAGGCTGTTCATGACGGTGCCCAACATGCCCATGTAGTCCGAACGGGTGCGTTCCATGCCGCGCTGCTGAAGCTGCGCGCCCCGGAAGAAATTGCCGCCGCCGATCACGACGGCGACCTGGACACCGTCGCGGACGACCTCGGCGATCTGTCGCGCCACTCGCGCCACTACATCGGGATCCAAGCCGACCTGACCGCCGCCGAACATTTCGCCACCGAGCTTGAGCAGCACTCGCGAATACCTGGCCCGGCTCGGCGACCGGCCGTTGTCGGGTGCGGTCGTCGATGCGGTGTCGCTGGTGGTCGGCCTCGGAGCCGCCGAGCCGGCGACTTGGGGCTCCCTGGACTCCGTCATCAGACTCCTCGCATGAGAGTGCCATCCCGGGCGATCTCTATCCGGAACGGCATTTCACATCCTGCCTCATCGCAGCACAATGCGGGGTCGGCGGGGTGCATTATGCGCATGGTTGGCGCGCCGGACCAATTTTCGAGTCTCTCGGTACCGGAATACTTGCCGCCTCTGCGCATTCTTCGGGCTCGCGTTTGAGCCACGGTTGGCATGGGAACCCGCATCAACGCGGCAGAACTATGCGGTCTTAAGCAATGAGGACCGGCCTCGCCGTATGACCGGGTCGATCGCTCGCGATCGCCGCAGAGCGTTGGGTCGCTCAAAGTACGTCAACGAGGAGGAAGCACTTCCATGGCCGAAGAAAACAAGTCGGGACCTGCCGAAGCTGTGAAAGGCGTCGTCGAGGACGCCAAGGGTAAGGCCAAGGAGGCCGTAGGCGCGGTGGCCGGTCGTGATGACCTCACCCGCGAGGGCCAGGC
>DASTKA010000221.1:0-2032 GCA_035716165.1 Mycobacterium sp.
TCACCGGTTGGCCACTCGGTTGACTGGTGGCGGTCTGGTGGCGTTTGTTGCCCTGGGTGAGCAGCACGTAGACCCCGCTGCCGAGCACCACCATCGCGACCACGATCCCCACCACGATCAGAGGCGCCGTGAGGCGGTTGCGCTTCTTGCCCGACGAGCTCAACCACTTCACCGCCCCGGCGGCCGGCCCGCGCCGCGCGACCGCGGGTGGGTCCGCGGAGCTCGACGGCGTGATCGCGTCGGCGGCGCTGGTCGGTTCGGCGATGGCTTCGGTCGGCCCGGGGATGTTGGATCTCAACGGAATTGGGCCTCGCCTGTCCACGGATGGACCGCGTGGACCGGTCTGCTGCGGGCCGGTAGGACGCGACGGTGCGGGCATCATTCTGCGATGGTTGGGCGGATGGATCAGCGAGGTGGCGCTTTCCGGATCGGCATTTCGTGGGGCCGGTTTGGCGATGCGCGGCGGTTTTGGAGCCGGTGTCCCCGCATTCCCGCCACGCCCGGCCGGCGAGAAGGTCCGCGCCTTGGCCAGACCCGCCGAGCCACCCACCGTGCGCCCCGAGCCGGCGCCGCCGGCGGTGATGGCCATTGCGACGGGCTTCAAGCCGTTGCGGCGCAGGCTCTCCTGCAATCCGCGACCGAACTCCGCCGCCGACGTCGGTCGCTCGGCCGAGTCGACCGCCATCGCCGTCTCGATCGCCGAACACACCGCGTCGGGGATTCCGCCGGGACGCAAGTCCGGGACCCGCGTGCTGTTGATTCGTGTGTAATGCGCGAGCAGGTCTTCGCTGCCGCGGCGTTCGTATGCGGGGTTGCCGGCGATGAGCGAATACAGCGTGGCGCCAAGCGAATAGACGTCGCTGCCGACGGTCGCGGGATCGCCCGCCATTACCTCGGGTGCCAGGTAATCGATTGTGCCGGAAAATAATCCGGCCGCCGTTTCATATCCCCCGGCGATGTGGGCGGTCCCGAAGTCGGTCAGTTGCGGTTCGCCGTAGTCGTTGACGAGGACGTTGGCGGGCTTGATGTCGCGGTGCAAGGTGCCGCTTAGGTGTGCGGTTTCCAGTGCACCGCAGAGCTTTACACCGATCCGTGCAGCTTCCGGCCAGGCGATCGGGCCCTCGCGCTGCACCCGTAGGCCCAGCGAGCCCACGGGGCAGTACGACATGACGATGTAGGGGCGGCCGCTCGGGGTCAGGCCGACCCGCAAAATGTTGACGATGTTGGGGTGGCCCGACAGTCCACCCATGGCGTAACCCTCGCGGAGAAACCGTTCGCGGCCGGCGTCGTCGATGAATGTCGGTAGCACCTTGATCGCCACGTTGCGCCCGAGCGCGGTCTCGCGACAGCAATAGACCACTCCTGCGGCGCCCCGAGCGATTTGGCGCGCGTTGTCGAACCCGGCAGCGGCTAACTCCGCCACGACCTCGCTCGGTCCCGACGCCGGGGCGCGAGCCTTGGGTTTTTCAGCCATTACCTGGCCTCAACTTCCCAGGCGATTGATCAATCGGGGTCAAGCCTAGCGAACATCCACTCGCCGTCTGCACGGTTCGGGCGACGATCATCGGACGCCCGCGACGCGGTTCGCGCCGCATCCGCGTCGGGGCCGTCTTAGCGTTCGTCAGTGGATGCGCGCGCTGCCGCCGAGACCGATCTCGAGCACGCTCCCGGTGATGACCCCGGGGTCGGTGACCAGATACAACACTCCGCGACTGACGTCCTCGGGTTGCAGCCAGGGTTGGGGTATCGGATTGGCTTTCGTCATCCGGCGAACCAAGTCGTCGGGGATGTCGTCGTCGCCGGTGGGTTGCACCATCGGTGTTTGGGTTGTGGTCGGGCAGACGACGTTGATCGTGATGCCCTCCTTGGCAACCTCCAGCGCGGCTGACTTCGCCAGACCGATGACACCCCACTTGGTGGCGTTGTACGCGGCCAACTCGGGGATGCCCATTCGGCCGCCCATCGACGACGTCACCACGATCCTGCCGAACCGCTGTCGTCGCATCACCGGTATGGCGGCACGCAGGACGTG
>DASTKA010000222.1:0-6126 GCA_035716165.1 Mycobacterium sp.
GATTGTCGGGGCGCCCTTTCCGCGGCATTCGAGATACAGGTGCCGGCCGTTGCCGATTCCGACGGGGCCCGCGAAGTCGCGGGCTGACGCCGCTGCTCCGCGGCTTTGCGCCGGATCGCCGCATCCAGCGAGCGCGATCAGCAGCGCCACGGCGCACACGCATCGACCAACACGCGCGGCGGTACTCGACGAATACGGCGTCATTCTCCAGGTCTCCCGCACTGGGCGCATCGCGTTATTGTGCGGGCAAGACGGCCTCACGTGAAAGCATGGCTGTCAACACGGATTCGGCCTACTCGCGGCGCCGCCCAAGCCGGCCGGCTCCGAGCGGAACCGGGTACGCGCAGTCGCCCGTTACCGTCAGCCGTGCGGCGCCTCGGAGATCTTGCTGTCCGGTTTGCCGAGTGTCTGGCACCACGTCATCACCGAAAGGCGCGTCGCGGAGATCTCCACGTTGGTCGGGTCGGTACCGCTCTTGTCTTTGAGCATCTTGCTCACTTCGTCGTTCTGCTTCTTCTCGTCCTGCGAGGTGAAATCTTTGCACTTGGTGTCCCCGCCTGTGTTGATGATCTGTGAGGCCGAACACGCGCTGGACAGCAAGACGGAGATCGCGAGCGCGGCTGCCGCAATGTACTTCATTATTTGCCTTCCTGGGTGCGAGTAGTGGTATCAGTTAGACCAAATCCCCTGATTTCAAACCCCGAATGGCGATCCGCACGGGTGTGGGCCGTGTTTGCAGGGCGGCTTCGAACCGGTGACATCGCGGCGGCGCGGCGGTTCGCTCGCCCACAGTGGGAATAACTGCCGGGGTGACCTCGCGTTCTACCATCGGCGGTCGGCCGCACATGCACCTTGGATTGGGGAGGGGACGAGCTCAGTGACCTCGGCAAATGTGCGCACCGGCCACGATGGCAGAGCCCAAGCGGCGCGTGAGCCGGCGCAAAGCCGGGCGCTATTTGTCAGCGTGTTGGGTTTACTGCTGGCAACGGGGTGGGTTGCCAACCACTTCGTCGGACTGATGCCGGTGATCAGCGGCAGGGCCCGCCTCAGCACGGCCATGCTCGACGCGATCTTCGGCATTTACGCGGTGGGGTTGCTTCCCGGTTTGCTCGTCGGGGGGCGCGCGTCGGATGCGTTCGGCCGCCGGTCAGTGGCGCTGGCCGGTTCGGCGGCCGCCCTGGCGGGGACGGCGGTGATGCTGCTGTCCCAGCACACGGATGCGCTCCTGCTCGGCCGTCTGACCGTCGGGGTCGGTGTGGGCCTCGCCATCAGTTCGTGCACCGCATGGGCCTCGGATCTGAGAGGCACCGCCGGGGCCGCGACCGCCGGTGCGGTACTCACGGCCGGTTTCGCCCTCGGGCCGTTCGCCGGGGGGTTCATTGCGGGGGCCGGACCATCGGGAATCCGGGTGTCGTTCGGTATCGCCGCCGCGATTGTCGTGCTGGCGACGGCCGCCGTCATCGCCGCGGCGCGAGGCGCCGAGCCGGCCCAGCCGGCGGGCCAGTCCGACTTGGGAAGGGCCACACCGGCTGCGCCGTCCGCCCGGGGCTTCAGCCGGGCCTTGAGTTGGGCCATGCCGCTCGCGCCGTGGGTATATGCCTCGGCGACACTGGGATTCGTCACGATTCCTACCCGGTTACACACCGCGCTCGCGGCTCCGGTGGCGGCGGGCACGGCCACCCTGATCGTCAACGGCGTCAGCGGCGTCGTTCAGGTACTGGCCCGCGCACTCCGATGGGGCCCGCAAGCCGGCACCGCCGGCGCGGTGCTGGCAGCGCTCGGCTACGCGTTGGCCGCAATGACGCCACCGGCCCTGACCCCGGCGCTGGGCCTACCACTGTTTCTGATCCTCGGCTGCGCTTCGGGCCTGTGTCTGCGCGAAGGCTTGATCGACCTCGAGGCCGCCGCGCCGCCGCACCTGCGCGGCGCCCTGACCGGAATCTTCTACGTCGTCACGTACGTCGGCTTCGCCCTGCCGCTGGTTTTGGCCACCGTCGGGTCCGCGGCCTCGATGGCGATCTTGTCGGTGATGGCGGTGCTGGCCCTGGCAACGGCGGTAGCCCGAGCGGTGCGGTCACGACGAGATCATCACCGTCAGGGCTGATTCGGTCCCGCCACAGTTGGCGATCAAACCAGTTGGCGCAGCGTCTCGATCAGCTTGATCCGCTCGGCCGCCGTGGACGCGATGGGCGCGACGTTGAGGGTGGTCACCCCGGCCTCACGGAACGCCGCCAGACGTTCCTTGACGAACTCGCGGGTACCGATCAGGTTGACGTCGCGCACCAGATCGTCGGGCACGACCTTGGCGGCGCCGTCCTTGTCACCGGCCAGGTAGAGCTCTTGGATCCGGTCGGCTTGCGGGCCATAGCCGTATTTGGTGGCAAGGGCGTGGTAAAAGTTCTTACCCTTGGCGCCCATGCCGCCGATGTAGAGCGCCAGGTGTGGTTTGACGAATTCCCTTAGCGGCTCGACGTTTTCGCCGATCGCGAGGACAGGACCGGCATAGATGTCGAGCTCGCCCAACTGGGGATCGCGCTTGGCGCGCCCAGCGGCCAGGGAATCCCCCCACACGTCCTGCGCCTTCTCCGGCAGGTAGAAGATCGGTTGCCAGCCCTCGGCGATCTCGGCCGCCAGTTCGACATTCTTAGGCCCCAGCGCGGCGACCAATATCGGGATGCGCTCGCGGACAGGCTGATTGATCAGCTTCAGTGGTTTGCCGAGCCCGGTGCCCTGGTCGGCGGGCAGCGGGATCGTGTAGAGCTTGCCCTGGTGTTGCACGGTCTCGCGTCGCCACACCTGGCGGCAGATGTCGATGACTTCGCGAGTCCGGCCGATCGGGGCGTCGTAGACAACACCGTGAAACCCCTCGATGACCTGTGGACCGGAGGCGCCCAGGCCGAGGGTGAACCGCCCGTCGGAGACGTAGTCCAGGCCGGCCGCGGTCATCGCGGTCAGGGTGGGGGTTCGGGTGTAGAGCTGCAGGATGCCCGAGGCCAACTCGACCCGTTCGGTGCTGGCCGCCAGGTAGCCGAGCGCGCTCACTGCGTCGAACGAATATGCCTCGGGCACAAAGACAATGTCGAGCCCGGCCTGTTCCAGGTCGGCCACCTCGGCGGCCACGTCCTTGAAACCGCCCGCATAATTGACGCTCAGTCCGATCCGCATGGTCTTTACTTCTACGCGGTACCGGATTGATTGGCCAATTCGAGCGCCTCCTGTTGGATGCGACCGAACTGGGCACCCATCGCCTCGGACAAGGCCGTCGCTCCGGACAGCGGCCGCACCATCACCATGAAGTCGTCGATGAGACCGTCGTCGTTGAAGTGCAGGAAGTCACAACCGGTGATCTTGACGCCCGGCGCCCCGGCGACCCCGGTCTCGAACACGAAGGCATGATCGTGGCCGCCGGGATCGTGGATCTCGCGTATGTAGTGGAAGTCCTCGAAGATCCGCAACACACCACGCAGGATGGCGGCGGTGATCGGCTTGCCGACGTAGGGCTTGAACGCCACCGGGCTGGTGAAGACCACGGTATCGGCCAGCATCGCCTGGATGCCCTTCTCGTCGCGCTCTTCGACGGCTCTGCGGAACGGGTGCATCAGCGACCTCGCATAGTCAACTAGTTGAATAGGTGTGCGACCGACGCTAAGGCGCCCGCAGCGCTATGTCTAGAGTGCGATTAGTCACTTTGTTGAATAGTCGCACCGTTGTAGCATCGACCGATGTCGCTGCGTGACGCGGTGTTGGCCGCCCTTCTCGAGGGTGAATCGTCGGGATACGACCTGGCCAAAGACTTCGACGCTTCGGTCGCGAACTTCTGGCCGGCGACGCCGCAGCAGCTCTATCGCGAACTCGACCGCCTTGCCGGGCAAGGTCTCATCCAGGCCCGGGTCGTACATCAAGAACGCCGGCCCAACAAACGCATGTTCTCGCTGACCGATGCCGGCCGCGACGCGATCCGGCAGTTCACGGCCAAGCCGCCGAAACCCTCGGTCATCCGCGACGAGCTACTGGTCAAGGTTCAAGCCGCCGACGCAGGAGACATCGAGTCCGTCCGCGAGTTCATCCGCGACCGACTGCACTGGGCGAGCGCCAAAGTGCAGCGCTACGAACGATTACGGGCGCGAATCCTGGACGGTTGCAGCGAAGAGGAATACCTCGCCCGGGCCGAACGAGTCGGCCCCTACCTGACGTTGATGCGTGGAATCTCGTTCGAAGAGGAGAACATTCGATGGGCCGAACACGCTCTGAGCGTGGTCGAACGTCGAATGTCGGCCGACGTCGCGCACACCGGACGTCCGCGGCGTCGCCGGGCGGCCCCTCGCCGGTGAGTTTCTCGGCGATGGGTGAGGTTACGTGTCGCTGCCTGCCTGCGTCGCCGACCGCGACGTTAGCCTGAGGCATGACCGATTACCGCTCGCCCTCGACCGGCCGGGCGATACGCGCCGTTCTCTTCGACACCTTCGGAACAGTCGTCGACTGGCGATCCGGGATCGCCGCCTCGGTGCGGCGATTCGCGCAACGCCGGCGCATCAGCCTCGATGCGGACGCGTTCGCGCTGGAATGGCGGAGTCGATACCTGCCCTCGATGGCTGAAATCCTCTCGGGCGATCGTGAATTCGTGTCGCTGGACATTCTGCATCGAGAGAATCTCGTCGCATCGCTCGAGAAGTTCGGTGTACCAGCCGAAGCGCTGCCCGGCGACGAGGTGGAGGCGCTCGCCCGGTCGTGGCGTTGGTTGCCGCCGTGGCCGGATAGCGTCGACGGGATCGCGGCGATGAAGCGCCATGTCATTGTCGGGCCCCTCTCCAACGGCAACACCGGACTGCTGGTCGAGATGGCGAAGTACGCCGGCCTGCCTTGGGACGTGGTGCTCGGTTCGGACGTCGGCAAGGCCTACAAGCCCGATCCGCGTGCGTACCGCACGCCCGCGCGTTTCCTGGGCCTGGAACCCGGTGAAGTGATGCTGGTCGCGGCACACACCTCCGACCTCGAGGCGGCCCGGCAGAGCGGCCTGGCGACCGGTTATGTTGCGCGCCCGCAGGAATATGGACCCGGCCGGGAACCGGAGCTCGACTCCTCGGGCGCCTGGGACGTCTCGGGCACATCGCTGGGGGAATTGGCCGACTTGCTGTTCGGTGCGCCGACGCCACAGTGACGCCGCCCCGAAGTGCGGCCCCGGCATCTCTCAACGATCCTGTGCGACAGCTACTTCCACGCGAAGACCGGTTGTTCCAGTCCGTCGACCGGATCGGCTCGCCCTTCTAAGCCCAGCCACCGCAGCTGTAGCAGCACCGCGCCCGTCGGTGCATGGATCAGGTCATTCCCCAGCGGGACTTGCACCACCGGTAGTGGGCTTTCCGGGATGGTGATGAACCGTGGCGAGTCGTCGCGCTGAAGTTGGTGTAGCCCCACTCGGTACACGGCCACAACCTCGTCGGGCGCGGGATGGAGATCGAGCCGTCCGCCTCCCCAGACCACCACCGGGGTGATCACGTATCCGGATCGGGTGGGATAGTCGTCGAGCAGGCCCAGCACGGTCGAATCGGGCAACTCGACGCCCAGCTCCTCACGTAACTCGCGCAGCGCCGCGTCGACCACGGTCTCGCCCTGATCGAGGCGGCCGCCCGGAAGAGCCCACTGCGCTGCGTGTGAGCTGAGACGAGATGCCCTGCGGCACAGCAGAAACGCAGCCCCTCCGGACACATCGACCATGCGGCCATCCAGGTGGGCCGCGGGCGACGGGCGACCGGCGTTCCAGTCGTCCACCGCCACCGGATCCACCCGGTCCTCGCCCACCTCCGAGTCGACGAGCACCACGACGACGGCCGCGTGCCGCTTCGTGGGGTCGGTTACGGTGCGGCGGTTGTGGCCGGTCAGATTGTTCCGAATCCGCTCACGCAATGCCTGGTCATAGGGGATGGTCACTTCTCGAGCCTAAGCTGAGCCGCTTTTCACGCCGCACGGGTCCGTGCTTGGTGGTGGCCGGCACCGGTGGTTAACTGCGAGCATGCGACGACAACCGGTGCTGGCCCGACGCTTCTTCGATCGCTACGAACCGGTGCACGCGGTGACGTATTTCGCGCCGGAGGCGCGGGCGGCGTTGGACGCGCTGGGCTACCGGGG
>DASTKA010000223.1:0-5213 GCA_035716165.1 Mycobacterium sp.
AAAGCGGTGTATCGCAGGCCTTTCCGAGCACAACGCGGCGAACTTGTCCGGGTCGTACTCCGCGATTTCGGCGGCTGAAAGGGTCGGGAAGCTGCCCATCCGGTCCGCAATCTTCTTCGGCCCCGCGAAGGCGGTCTCAAATGGGACCTGCTGATCCAAGACCATTCCGATCAGCAGGGCCAACGGATCGTCGGCCAGCAGCTTGTCGGCGTCGATATCTTGAGCGAGGCAAAGTTTCACTGTCAACGACCTTCCTTCCGCTGAACACCCCGAGACCGATGACACATTTCGCAGACTACCTACTACGACAGCGGCAGCGATCGGCAGATGACCACCCGGTTATCGTGACCTGGTGGTGGATGAGGCCAAATTGGCGCTGATGCTGGCCCGGGACGAACTGCATCAGCTCGTCAACTGCTACTGCCGAGCCGTCGACCGCGCCGACTATGACGCCCTACGCGGCCTGTATCACCCCGACGCGCGGGGAAGCCTGCGCGGCGAACCCGGCCAGGCCGACCCCTCCGTTCGCCTCTTCGCAGCGCCCGAAGGCTGAAGCCGCTCAACGTGATCCGTCGCGCATCGGCCAGCCGCGGGCCTGCGACGGTCAGCCGCTCTTGCGGCGGAATTCCCGGCGGTTTCCCGCCGCGCCGTGTGCCCGCGACTGCCTGCCGGCGCCGTCCTTGTGGTCGGATCCGCTCGACGGTTTCGCCATCTTGCGGTCCAGGGCCGCACGGAATTTACGCTTGGTGTCGTCGTCCGACGCGGGCGATTCGGGCGCCCCCGAAGACGCCGATGACTTCGAAGCCTGCGAGGCATTTGATTCAGCCATAGGGGGCAGCCTAGTCCGGGCTTGCCGAAACGGTTGGGTAGCGGCGCGGCTACCGCTTCCCCGGCGGCATGCCGTACAGGTGCGAGATCGGCAGCGTCAGCAGCACGCGCCGGTCGGTGACCATGGCCTGGCGGTACTCGTCCCAGTCCGGGTGTTCCCCGGCGATGTTGCGATACAAGGCAATCAGCGCTTCCACGGTGTCGTCGTCGGGCGCGGCGGCCGGCGGTGTCAGATCGGCGGTGCCCTCGGCGACGGCATACGACCAGCCGTCGTCGGCGTCGACCAGAATCGAGGCCCGCGGGTCCCGACGCAGGTTGCGGGTCTTGGCGCGCGGCTCGGTGATCGACACCTGGATCGCCATGCCGCGCGGGTCGAAGTGGTAGCTCACGTTCGACAGCTGCGGCCGCCCGTCGCGCTTGATGGTGGCCAGCACCCCGAGGGAATGCCCACTGATCAAGGCCAGCAATTTGTCGTCGAAGACTTGGCGTCCCATTCCGAAAGCCTACGTCGCGCACGGCCGCGGCGGCCCGGCATATTCGCCGCGCGGCCGACCTGGTGAAATCGGGGCATGACCAAATACGCGGCCTTTCTGCGTGGCGTCAACGTGGGGGGCGTCAATCTCAAGATGGCCGAGGTGGCGGCCGCACTCACCGAGGCGGGTTTCACCGAGGTCCGGACCATCCTGGCGACCGGCAACGTGCGGCTGGAATCGACCGCCGGCGTGGCGTCGGTGCGCAAGAAGGCCGAAGCCGCGTTGCGCGACCGGTTCGGTTACGACGCGTGGGTGCTGGCCTATGACATTGACACGCTGCGCGCCGTGGTCGATGCCTACCCATTCGAGCGTGAGCTCGACGGCTATCAGTCCTACGTCACGTTCGTCCCCGACGCCGCCGTGCTCGACGAGCTCGCCGCGCTCAGCAAGAACGCGGGTCCCGACGAGAAGATCCGCCGCGGTGACGGCGTCATCTATTGGCAGGTACCGAAGGGCAGCACGCTGGACAGCAGCATCGGCAAGACAATGGGCAAGCCGCGGTACAAGTCGTCGACCACGACCCGCAACCTGCGCACGCTGGACAAGGTGTTGCGCTGAGCTGCGGCTACCAGACCGTCTGTGCGCCAAGGGTTTTCGACGCCGGCCGAGCACCCGTCACTCGTCGGGCACCGCTTCGATGTAGCGCACCGCGTCGGCCTTGTCCAACCCGAGCCCGCGCGCAACCCGGACGTACTCGCGGGCGGCGGCCGCCATCGCGGCGTCGGTCGGGTCGTAGCGGGCGATGAAAGTGCCGAAGCGCCCGCGGGTTTCGATGATGGCGGAGGTCTCCAGCTCGCGGTAGGCGCGGGCCACGGTGTTGACGGCGACGCCGAGCTGGCCGGCCAGATCGCGCACGGTGGGCAGGCGGCTGCCGGGCGGCAGCGCGCCCTCGCGGACTCCGTCGATGACCTGCGTCCTGAGCTGGTCGAACAACGGCTTTCCCGCCTTCATGTCGACCTTCAACCAGTCACCCAGCTCCACTGGTCCAGTATCCCTCACTCGCGGCTATGTTGGTGGGATGCGCGTAGCGGTGCTCAGCGGCGCGGGGATCTCCGCGGAAAGCGGTGTGCCGACCTTCCGCGATGACAAGAACGGATTGTGGGCGCGCTTCGACCCCTATGAGCTGTCGAGCACCCAGGGCTGGCGCGACAACCCGCAGCGAGTCTGGGGCTGGTATCTGTGGCGCCACTACCTCGTCGCCGACGTCCAACCCAACGCGGGTCATCGAGCCATCGCCGCCTGGCAGGACGACGCCCAGGTCACCGTCATCACCCAGAACGTCGACGACCTGCACGAGCGCGCGGGCAGCCACCCGGTTCATCACCTGCACGGCAGTCTGTTCGAATTCCGTTGCGCGCGTTGTGGTATGGCTTATTCAGGCGCGCTGCCCGTGATGCCCCAGCCGGCGCTGGAGGTGGAGCCGCCGGTGTGTCACTGCGGGGGGCTGATCCGGCCCGACATCGTGTGGTTCGGTGAACAGCTGCCCGACGAGCCGTGGCAGCGCGCCGTCGAGGCGACCGAGGCCGCGGACGTGATGGTGGTGGTGGGGACCTCGGCGATCGTCTATCCGGCGGCCGGACTGGCCGAGCTGGCGCTGTCCCGCGGCACCGCCGTCATCGAGGTCAATCCCGAGGCCACTCCGTTGTCGGGCAGCGTGACCATCAGCATGCGCGAGACGGCCAGCCAGGCGCTGCCCGGCTTGCTGCAGCGGCTACCGGCGCTGCTGGGCTGATCGGGCCGGGCCGGTCAAGGCCGGCGCGCGCGGCCGAGTAGTAGCTCCGAGACCGGCATCGGCGCCCAGGCGGGCAGGGTGAACTCCCGTCGCGACGTGTCGACGTTGAATCCCGCCTCGAGAATCGAGCGCTCGGTGTCGCGATGGGTGTGGCAGTTGCCGAACAGCCGCGGCCACAACGTCGCATCGACAAAGCGCTGAAAGCGTCCCCGCGCGCCGGCACTGGCGATGTGCTCGAGATAACGCAGCTCACCACCCGGCCGCAGCAACGCGTACAGGCGCCGCAACACGTCGCCCGGGTCACGCACCGAGCACAACACCAGTGAGCACACGATGGCGTCGAACGACTCCCCGCCCCTGAAAGCTTCGGCCGTCTCGCCGATCACGACGATGCGGGCGGGCGCCGCCTCCGCCACGGCGCGGGCCTGGGCCGCCAGGCGCGGTTCGGGCTCCACGGCGATCACCTCGTCGACCGAGTCCGGGTAGTGGGCGAAGTTCGTGCCGATTCCCGCGCCGACTTCCAGCACCCGGCCGGACAGGCCCGCCAGATTCTCCCGGCGCAGCGCGCGTATCGCCTCGACTTCATGGGTGGCGACGACCGGCCAGACCCGCGCGAAGAAGGGGTTGTCGACCACCGTTGTCATGCGTGAGTGAACCTTCCGACTCGATTGAGCCTCACAATAGGGTCTCCACGACAAGCCGGGTCGGCGTTAACGGATATTGGGCACCGGCTCGGCGGCCACGGGCCCGCCCAACTCGACGGAGTCTGCGGCCGGATTGCGGTGCTGCACGGCTTCTTCGGCCCCGCCCTCGCTGAGGCCGAACCGGTCATGCAGCCACGCCAGGGGTTTGGGCGCCCACCAATTCCACCGCCCCATCACATGCATGAAGGCCGGCACGACCACCATCCGCACCAGGGTGGCGTCGGCGAACACGGCAAGGGTCAACCCAAGACCGAACATCCGCATGAACGAGACGTGGGCGGCGATCAGGGCGGCGAACGACATCGACATCACCAGCGCCGCCGCGGTGATCACCCGACCGGTGCGCGCGACGCCGAGCGCCACGCTCTCGTCGTTGGCGGCGTGGGCCTCCTTCGCGGTCGGCTTCGCCGGTCGGGCGGCACCGGACGCCAGCCAGTACTCCCGGATCCGGGAGAGCAGGAATACCTCGTAGTCCATGGACAATCCGAAGGCGATGCAGAACAGCAGCACCGGCATGTTCGCCACCAGCGTCCCGCTGGGCGTGGTGCCGAGCGCACCCAGATGACCCTCCTGGAAGATCCACACCAGCGCGCCGAACGCCGCGGTCAGCGACAGGCAGTTGCAGGCGAGCGCCTTGGCCGGCAGCAGCACGCTGCCGGTGAGCAAGAACAGCAGCACGAAGGTGATCGCCGCCATCAACCCGAGGACCAGCGGTAGCCGGTCCGTCACGGCATCGACGCTGTCGCGGTTGACCTGCGCCACCCCGCCCATCTCGACGGCTCGGCCCGCGGGTCCGGGCACCGCGTGCAACCGCTTGAGCTGGGCGCCGTTCGCCGTCGAGAACAGCGGCGCCGCGCTGCTGACGGTCAGGAACGCGCTGCCACCGGCCAGCCCGGTGGCCCCGGCCGGTGGTCCCACCCGCTTGCCGGCCGCGAAGGTGCCGCCGGGGGCCGACACCGCCGACACGTCGGCGACTTGCGACAGGTCGGCGGCGTAGGCGTCGAAGTCCGACGGTTGCAGGCCGGCGGCATCGGGAACGACGACGGGCACCGACGTCGCCGAGTCGTGCGCGAAACCGTTGCGCAGCGCATCACCGACCTGATGCGCCGACGCCGTGCGCGGCAGCACCCGGTCGTCGGGAAAGCCCCACGTCACGCGGAGGAACGGATATCCGAGCAGCAACAGGAGCGCGACGACGGTCAGGCCGATCGGTGCCCAGCGGCGCATCACGAACTTGGTGGACCGATACCAGAACCATTGCTCGACGGGCTTGTGCACCGGTTCAGGGCGCCGCAACGCCCGCCGCAGCAACCGGCGGACGTCCAGCGCGTCCAGCCGGGGGCCCAGCAGCACTATCGCGGCCGGGGTGAGCACGATCGAGGCGGCCGCGACGAAGGCGACGGTGGCCACACCGGC
>DASTKA010000224.1:0-3107 GCA_035716165.1 Mycobacterium sp.
CATCGATGCCATCCGCCAGGCTGGGGTGCGCATCGGCGCCGACCCGCTGGGCGGGGCGAGCGTGGACTACTGGGCCGAGATCGCCCAGCGGCATCGCCTGGATCTGACGGTGGTCAATCCGCTGGTCGATGCGACCTGGCGCTTCATGACCCTCGACCACGACGGCAAGATCCGGATGGATTGCAGCTCACCGGACGCGATGGCGGGGCTGATTGCCAACCGCGACCGCTACCAGATCGCCACCGGCAACGACGCCGACTCCGACCGTCACGGCATCGTCACGCCCGACGAGGGGCTGCTCAACCCGAACCACTACCTCGCGGTGGCCATCGAATACCTCTACACCCAACGGCCCTCGTGGCCCGGCGGCATCGCCGTCGGCAAGACCGCCGTCAGCTCGTCCATGATCGACCGGGTGGTCGCGGGGATCGGCCGCAAGCTGATCGAAGTGCCAGTCGGATTCAAGTGGTTCGTCGACGGTCTGATCGGCGGCACCATCGGCTTCGGCGGCGAGGAGTCGGCCGGCGCGTCGTTTCTGCGGCGGGACGGCTCGGTGTGGACCACCGACAAGGACGGCATCATCCTTGCGCTGCTGGCTTCGGAGATTCTCGCGGTCACGGGATCGAGTCCGTCCCAGCGCTATCAGCGGCTGACCGCCGAGTACGGCACGCCGTTCTACGCGCGGGTTGACGCGCCCGCCGATCGAGATCAAAAGGCCCGGCTGTCGAAGCTCTCCGCCGACCAGGTGACCGCCACGGAACTGGCGGGGGAGCCGATCACCGCGAAGTTGACCGCGGCGCCCGGCAATGGCGCGGCGCTGGGCGGATTGAAGGTGACGACGGCCAATGCGTGGTTCGCCGCGCGTCCGTCGGGAACCGAGGACGTGTACAAGATCTACGCGGAATCCTTCACCGGGCCTGAGCATTTGGCGGAGGTGCAGGAAACTGCGCGAGAGGTGGTTAATAAAGTCATTGGGTGACCATTTCCCTCCGTCCTTTCCGCTCGGAGGGCAGTGCATCCCGTTCTGGCCGGCTGCCGCGCGAAGTCTGGATCCTGAGCTGGGCAAACATCATGGTCGCACTGGGCTATGGGGTCATTTCGCCAGCGCTGCCGTCATTCGCCCGCAGCTTCGGGGTCAGCATCAAAGCGGTGACTTTCTTGGTCACCGTCTTTTCGTTGAGCCGGCTGTGTTTTGCCCCGATAAGCGGCCAGCTCGTCCAGCGCCTGGGGGAGCGGCGGATCTACATCGGCGGCATGCTGATCGTCGCGGTCTCCACCGCCGCGTGTGCGTTTTCCCAGGCTTACTGGCAACTGCTGGTTTTCCGCGTGATCAGCGGCGTCGGGTCGACGATGTTCTACGTCTCGGCGCTGGGACTGATGATCCATATCAGCCCACCCGACGCGCGCGGACGGGTCGCGGGGCTGTTCATCACGTCATTCATGGTGGGCGCGGTGGGCGGGCCGGCCGTCGGCGCCGTGGCTGCCGGTTGGGGCCTGACCGCTCCGTTCATCGTGTACGGCGTCGCCCTGCTGGGCGTGGCGGCGGTGTTGTTCTACAGCCTGCGGAATTCGACCCTGGCCGCGCCGGGGCCTCCGACACGATCGACGGTGACGATGCGAGAGGCGCTGCGGTTTCGCGCCTATTGGTCGTCGCTGGGAGCCAACTTCGCGACCGGCTGGTCGGCGTTCGGTCTTCGCGTCGCCCTGGTCCCGTTGTTCATCACCGACGTGATGGGCCGCGGCGTCGGCATCATCGGCCTTGCGCTTGCGGCGTTCGCCGGAGGCAACGCGCTGGCGATGATTCCCAGCGGCTACCTGTCTGACCGGATGGGACGTCGCACGTTGATGATCGTGGGGCTGACGTTGTCCGGCGTGGCGACGCTGTTCCTGGGCGTCGCGTCGTCGTTGCCTGCGTTTCTGGCCGCCGCGATTGTGGTCGGTGCGGTGACCGGGATCTACATGTCGCCGATGCAGGCTGCCGTCGCCGACATCCTCGGCAGCGAGGCGCGTGCGGGCAGCCCGGTGGCGGCGGTGCAGATGATGTCCGATCTGGGCGCCATCGTCGGCTCGATGACGCTCGGCTGGGTCGCCGAGCGGCTGAGCTACGGCTGGGGCTTCACCATCAGCGGGATAGTTCTGCTGATCGCAGCCGTCGGCTGGGTGGCGGCGCCGGAAACCCGGACGGTGCCCGACCCGGAGCCGGGTCCGTTGCCGTCTCCGCACACTTCGAACCTGCCTGAGCAGCAACTTTGAAGGACGGTTAACGGTGGTGTAGCTTCGATGGGCACGACTTCTTGGGGCTATGGCGCAGCTGGTAGCGCACCACACTGGCAGTGTGGGGGTCAGGGGTTCGAGTCCCCTTAGCTCCACTCGTATAACTGCAGATCAGGGGCTGGTTTTCGAGCGCTGACGACCATCGCGATCGAGTCACCGGCTTCAGCGCCCTCGGACTTCGGCATCTGCGCGTGAAGTGGAAGCGTTCTGCGCGCGAGTGGCTAAGCGGCGGCCCAGGCTTTCCGTCCAGCCGGGATTGGGTCGCCTATCGCGCCCGGCTCCGGTGAGGGGCGACGTAACACGCCATCACCGTAAGTCTTTGGAAGCCAAGTTTATTCGGTCACTTGAGGAATCTTGATCTGCGCATAATCGCCGATTGGGTGCAAAGCGACTGTCTCACGGCCGCGATACCAGGCAAGCAGCTGCGTGCCCTCCGCGTCGTCGGACCGGGGAAAATCGCCGCCCTCTCCTGAGTCCCTGAAGTACTCGAGAAAAAAATCGATGAGTTGTTCTGTCCGCACGGAGTTGTCGGGGCTGATCGCGTCGCTCGTGCCGCGCAGCACGCTCAGAAACAGGCCATGCACACGCTTTTTGCCCTCCCCGGGAAGCCGCGGCTGAAAGTACGGGCCGACTACCACCTGCGCGCCTCGCCGCGCGTAGAACGCCGCGCGTCGTCCCGGGTCGATGTCACCCACCACAAAATGGCGGCGCGGGTCTTCAATCTCGGCTAGCACCAGCCCGACACCGGGCCTTCCGTACCACCTCTGCTCGGCGGCATCCATCAACACATGGCCGATGCCGCCACCCCGAAGCCCCGGCTTCACCGAGACATA
>DASTKA010000225.1:0-3362 GCA_035716165.1 Mycobacterium sp.
CTCGGTGCCGGCCCCATGTCCCCCGGGGACATGGGACACCAGCCTGTTATCGCGCATCGCGCCGACGGCGCGTGACGAGGAAAGCAGAGACGACCCGAGCAAGAATCCGAATTTCTATGCACTGCTTCGGGGCACCGTGCATGACCCGACTGCCCGGCGCATGGGGGGAGTGGCCGGCAATGCCGGTGTGTTCTCGACAGCCCACGATGTCGGCATCTTTGCGCAGGCGCTGCTCGATCGGCTGGCCGACCGCCCGAGTGAATTCCCCTTGCGGCCAGAGACTCTCGAGCTCATGACGGCTCCGCAGCAGCCCGGCCATTCGGCCGATCAAGTCGAAGCGGCCAACCGTGCCGCCCAGAGAGCCGCAGCGCCGCAATATCCCGCGATCGAGGGGCAGGACCTGTTCGGGTTCGGCTGGGACATCGACACGGCTTACTCCAAGCCGCGCGGCAAGGTCTTTCCCATCGGCAGCTTCGGCAACACGGGGTTCACCGGAACCACGCTGTGGATGGACCCGGGTTCGAATACCTACGTCATCCTGCTCTCGAACTCGATTCACCTACGTGGCAGCCCGCCGATCTCGAATCTCAGGGGTGCGGTGGCCACGGCGGCGGCGCAGGCCTTGCATCTCTACGGCGCCGCGCCATCGACCTCAACCCCTGCTCCACGCAAAACCCGTTGATCATCGGTCATTTCACGCAGGGAATGCCATCGCTGGTCATGCGTGAGAGGTTGGTGACTGCAGGCTGCTGCGTTCCGGAGCCGGTGGCCGGCACCGTGGTGACTGGCGCGGTGGCGGTGGTGGTCGGCGATTCCGACGTGTGAGTGCGGTTCGTATCGAACTTGGAGAAATCGGTCCCCACGGTGAGCCGCACCGTGTTTCGGTCGATGCTGTCGGATGCGGTCGCGATTATGTCGAATTTGTCGGCGAGCTCGGTACCCGCCACCTTGGCCCCTGGCCCGTACGCGATGGTGCTCGTCTCGATGGTGGAGTCGGCGGTGCTGACCTTACCTTCACTGAAGGTCCCTGTCGCCAAGGACCTTTCGAGATCCGCGGCCTCGCCCTCCCGCCCCGAGGCGTTGACCACGTCGAGCGCGACGCTGCCGGAGGTACTCTGCGCGCCGCTGTCCGGCTGCGCGGCCACGGTGGGGCTGGTCGCGGACGAATCGGTGCCAACCAGGTTGTGCACGATGGAGCGGATGGTGGGTATGTCGATGAAGTTCACAAAGGCGCCGTTCGAGATTTCGCCAAAGCTGGCAACCGGCAACGTGTACAGCGCCACTGCTCTGTTGGGGTATGCCAACGTATTTCGAACGAGATCGTCGAAGTCGAAACCGGCGTCGACGGCGATGTTCTGCTTGGCGACGTCGAGCAGGGCGTGCAATTTGGCGGGGTCTGACAAAGTCCCGCTCCGGCGCATCGCACTGACCACCGAGACGATGAAGGCCTGCTGACGCCGGCTTCGATCGAGATCGGTGAACGCCGCGTCGTTCGGGTCGCGGCGTTGCCGAACGAATGCCATTGCCTGCGTGGCATCGATCTGCTGCTCGCCTCGGTGGAAGTCCGCGCCGGAGTAATAGCGGTCCGCAGTGTCCTCGTTGAGGCACACGGTGATCGGTTCGACCACCCGTGCGATCTGGAAGAACCCGGCCAACGTGACTTCGATGAAGTGATCGATCGGGATCTGCAGAAGGCTCTTGACGGTGGTGATTTCGGCTTTGCGGCCGGCCTCCCGCGCCGCTTGTTCTTTCGCCGTGGCGTCTTGGCCTTCGAGCGGGGTCGGACTTGGCTGCGAGCTGGCGGTCGTGTGGCCGGCCATCACGCGTTGATAGGCGAAGCTGTAAGCCTCCTTGATCTTGCCGCGGCAATCCGATGTCGGGCATCCGGCTAGGTCGACGTAGTCGTCGCGGGGGATCGAGATCGCTGTGGCCGGAGCGCCGCCGGCGGGCAGGTGCACGACGATGAGCGCGTCGGAATCGCCGTCGGCGGAATCCTCATTGCCTGCGTGCAGCGCATCGTAGATGTCGGGCGGCAGCGGCCTACCGTGCTGGTCGCGACGGCTGTCCAGGCCCATGATCAGGATGTTCTGGTCACTTCCGGTGGGTGCGGGTTCACCGGCCAGCGCCTCGGATTTGGTGATGCCCGCGGATGCCGTGCGATAGGTGTGCCAGGCGATACCGATGGCGGCCACCACGACCAGCGATATGAGCGCGGCCAGCATTTTGGCACCGGCCACCATCCTGTGGTTGCGGTGCAAGCGATTCCGGGGCCCGGCCGTCGTCGAATCTGGTTCGTGCTCGCCGGGCGGGCCCGCTCGACGCGTCATGACAGGACTCAGAATAGCCGGGTAGCGGCGCTTCAAACCCGGGGACCGCCCAAGCGCCCTGCTTCCTGGTCGGGCACTGGCTACTGCTGCGGCTCAACTTCCAAGAGTCGCAACGGATGCAGACCGTCCACGTAACCGACGAACGGCGGGTGGATGCTGTAGCCGAGCATACGGCGAATGTCGTCGGAGACCACCCGCGCGATATCGCGCGATATCGACAGGGTGTAAGCCTCCATCGGTCGCAGCCACGGTTGGCAGTACTGCGCGGTGACGGCGAGCCGCTCACCGTCGGTGTTGTTCGCGCCCCCGCCGTGCCACAGCGTGCCGACGAAGAAGACGCACGAGCCGGCGGGCATGACGACCGGTACCGCCTTGTCGTCCGGACCCGGCCGGCGCTTGCCCCAGCGGTGACTACCCGGGTACAGAACCGTCGCGCCATTGTCTGCGGTGAAGTCGTCGATCGCCCAGATCGTCGCCGCCGCCAGCGGGGCTCGGGGACGCGGAAGCGGGTAGAAGCCGTCGTCGTGGTGCGCCAGCTGCGCGGCCTCACCGGGCCGAATGTTGATGGCCTGCAACGCCGAAAGCAGATAGTTCGGCATCAGCAGCCGATCCAGCACCGCCAGCACCCGGGGATCATCGACAAGCCGATCGCACACCCGGGTCCGGCTCAGCACGCTGTAAATGCGCTGGGTGCGCAGGCCCTCGAACGAGTTGCGTCCGGTGGGCCCGAGCCAAGGGCGCACGGTCTCACGGATTTGTGCGCACTGCTCGGCGGTGAGCAGGTTCTCCCAGATGACGTAGCCGTCGCGGTCGAGGGCCGCCATATCGGCCTCTACGATCGCAGGGTCGACTGAAGCGCCGCCGGTCGCTGTTCGCTTGTAGCGCAGCGCCAGATCGCCCCTGAGGTCTTCCAGGGTGGTGACGGACTGATCGTCCCTGTCGTCGACGTTCATGTTTACTCGTCCTTAACGCTTTGAATACACCCTAACTCTGCGAACAGCCCATCGTCGGCGGTCGAGCGCTCTATCCTGGGAG
>DASTKA010000226.1:0-3079 GCA_035716165.1 Mycobacterium sp.
GTCAGGATGCCCACCCACGCGTCCAGGTCGTCGCGGAAGCGATCCCAGGCGCCGTTGAGCTCCTGGCGAAGCGCGCCGTTGATGGCGTTGCGCGCCTCGGGGCGGTTCAGGGTGATGGTGGCAACGTGGTCTTGCTGCTCATAGGTGACCAGACTCATGAGTGCAGACTATTGCGCCACGCCCACGACTTCGCCATAAGCCGGAACACACACTCGTCTCATGGTGTGCGGGGGCGGTGAGAGTCGTCTATTTCTTCAACCTGCTCAACGGTTTTCGCGGGCCGGCTGATATCGTCGAACCGCACGCTGACCCGCTCGAAGGCTTTGACACGTTCGGCTTTGACCTTTTTCGTGTAGGTTCGCCGATCCGCCGTCGTCAGATCCGCGTCGTCGCTGAATGCGCCGAGCAAGGCGCGCGGGTAGAGCCGGTCCACCAGGACGACGTTGATCTCCGCGCACATCACCAGCGCGACCGACGCCAGGAACAGAAACGCCAGTGCCCCCAGCACCAGAGCGAAGACACTGTTGGTGGCGCTGGCCCGCTTCACCGTGTGCGCGACGTAGCCCGCGCCGAACCACTGCAGCAGCTGCCAAATGAATGCTGCGGCAACAGCTCCGGGCAACACCTGCCGGTAAGTCAGCGGCCGCGCGGTCGTCACCCGAAAGGCCACCAGGCAGATCAGCGTGTTGATCGCCACCGCGGCCAATACGAGGCCGATCTTGCTGAAGACGCCGAGGGCTCCGGTGGCGTGGCCCGCCGCGGCCAAAACGGTTGTCGCGATGGCGGCCGAGCCGAGCACCAACAGCAACAGCAAACTGCGGACCCGGGATCGAATCGGGTTGGGACGCTTGTGCTTCGGCACCGCCCACACCGTGTCCATCGCGTTCTGCAGCGCCTGTCCCACGCCCAGGCCGCCATAGAGCGCGCCGAGCAGGCCCACCAGAACGCCAACCGCGCCGCCGCTCAGGCCCTGCGGGTGGTGCAGCTGGTCGCCGATGACGGGGAACTGGCTCAAGGTGCTGTGCAGCACCTGTGCCTGCAGATCGGGCCGGCCGGCCAGCACCACTCCCAGCCCGGTGGTCAACAGCAGCAGCAGGGGGAACAGCGACACCAGCCCGTAATAGGTAATGAGGGCGGCCAGGTAACCGCCCTGATCGTCGTTGTATTTGTAGGCGACCGCCACGATCACGCCGACGACTCGGTTCCGTCGCTGCAGCCTGTCCAGCCAACCGACCATCGTCGATCACTTCCCCCGCAAGCCGGCATCCAGTTCGATGCACTCGCCACCTGATACCCGGATTCGATCCTCGTCAACCGCGAGGTCGCCTCGACGCGATGGGGTCACGGCCATGGAAGTGCCTATTCTGTGCGGGGTGGCCGAACCGTCTGTAGCGCAGTTGCGCAAGCAGCTCGACGGTGTGACGCTGCGCGACGCCGCCCGCATCGGCCGGCGCCTGAAGAACCTGCGCGGCGCCCCGCCCGAGAAACTGCGGCAGCTCGCCGACCAGATCGCGGCCGCGCAGCGGGTCGTCGCGGCCCGTCGGGGCGCTGTGCCCACGATCGCCTACCCGGAGCTCCCGGTCAGCGACCGCCGGCAGGAAATCGCCGAGGCGATACGGGCGAATCAGGTGGTGGTCATCGCGGGGGAGACCGGGTCGGGCAAGACCACCCAGTTGCCCAAGATCTGTCTCGAGGCCGGCCGCGGTATCCGCGGAACCATCGGGCACACGCAGCCCCGCCGGCTGGCCGCCCGCACCGTCGCGCAACGTATCGCCGACGAGCTGGGCAGCCCGCTCGGCGACACCGTCGGCTATACCGTGCGGTTCACCGACCAGGTCAGTGATCGCACGCTGATCAAGCTGATGACCGACGGCATCCTGCTCGCCGAGATCCAGCGCGACCGCCGGCTGCTGCGCTACGACACGCTGATCCTCGACGAGGCCCACGAGCGGAGCCTCAACATCGACTTCCTGCTCGGTTACCTGCGCGAGTTGCTGCCCCGCCGCCCCGATCTGAAGGTGATCATCACCTCGGCCACGATCGAACCGCAGCGCTTCGCGGCCCACTTCGACAACGCGCCGATCATCGAGGTGTCTGGACGGACGTATCCGGTTGAGGTGCGCTACCGGCCGCTGGAGGTCGTCGTGCCGTCCTCCTCCGATGACGACCCGGACGACCCCGACCACGAGATCGTGCGCACCGAGACCCGCGACGAGGTCGAGGCGATCGTCGACGCCATCGGTGAACTCGAGGCCGAGCCGCCCGGGGACATCCTGGTCTTCCTGTCGGGGGAGCGCGAAATCCGCGATACCGCAGAGGCTTTGAGCGGGCACCAGCACACCGAGGTGCTTCCGTTGTACGCACGGTTGCCCACCGCCGAGCAACAGAAAGTGTTCGCGCCGCATACCGGGCGCCGCGTCGTGTTGGCGACCAACGTGGCCGAGACGTCGTTGACCGTGCCCGGGATCCGCTACGTCATCGACCCGGGCAACGCCCGCGTTTCCCGTTACAGCAGGCGCCTGAAGGTGCAGCGGCTCCCGATCGAGCCCATCTCGCAGGCGTCCGCCGCGCAGCGGGCCGGCCGATGCGGTCGGGTCGCGCCCGGCGTGTGCATCCGGCTCTACTCCGAGCAGGACTTCGCGAGCCGGCCGCGCTACACCGAGCCCGAGATACTGCGCACGAATCTCGCCGCCGTGTTGTTACAGATGGCGGCGCTGCAGCTCGGCGATATCGAGAAGTTTCCCTTCCTCGATCCGCCGGACCGGCGCAGCGTCCGCGACGGTGTCCAACTGCTGCAGGAATTGGGCGCGTTCGACCAGCACGGCGCCATTACCGACCTCGGCCGTCGCCTCGCGCGACTGCCCGTCGACCCGAGACTCGGCCGGATGATCCTGCAGGCACAAACCGAGGGATGCGTGCGGGAGATGCTGGTGTTGGCCGCGGCGCTGACGATCCCCGACCCGCGGGAGCGGCCGATTGACCGCGAGGACGCGGCCCGCGAAAAGCATGCGCGTTTCGCCGACGAGCACTCCGATTTCATGTCCTATCTCAACCTGTGGCGGTACCTGCGCGAGCAGCG
>DASTKA010000227.1:0-8630 GCA_035716165.1 Mycobacterium sp.
GGGGCACGAGGCGCTCCACCGCTACGAGCTCTTTGAGCCGAACGAATTCGGCGATCGCAGGAAGGGAAACGACGAATGTCAAATGAATTGCAAGGCACGACAATTGCGATATTGGCGGCCGACGGCGTGGAAAAAGTGGAACTCGAACAGCCGCGTGCGGCGCTGCAGGAGGCCGGCGCCGAGGTCCAGTTGCTGTCGCTGAAGGATGGCGAAATCCAGGCGCGCAACCACGATCTGGAACCGGCTGGAACCTTCGCCGTCTATCGGAAGGTAGCCGATGCGTCGGTGGACGAATTCGACGGTCTGGTGTTGCCGGGCGGCACCGTCAACCCGGACAAACTGCGCATGGACAGCTCCGCCGTGTCCTTCGTCCGTGATTTCGTCACGTCGGGCAAGCCGGTTGCGGCCATCTGCCACGGTCCCTGGACTCTGGTGGAAGCCGGTGTGGCAGTGGGCCGGACGCTGACGTCATACCCCAGTATCCGCACCGATCTGCGCAACGCTGGCGCCCACGTCGTCGACGAAGAGGTCGTGGTCGACGGCAATTTGATATCCAGCCGCTCGCCATCGGACCTTCCGGCATTCTGCGCGACCATCCTCAAGCAATTCGCGCAGGCGACGACCCGTTAATCGGAACGACTTTCCGGCCGGTCCGTTTGAATGCAGCGGTTTGCGGGCATTATCCCGCCAGGCCGTGATCAGCGGCAGTCTTTGTCCGGTTCTCGAAAGGCCAACAGTGACAACCACGTATCCCGAGCCCGCTGTATCCCCGGTTCCCGACGTGTATCAGCCGCAAGAGGACTCCCGTTTGCTGGTCGATGTGATGCACGATACCGGTCTGATCCCGGGGCGGCGGGTCCTCGATCTCTGCACAGGGAGCGGGTTCGTGGCAATCGCGGCCGCGGCGATGGGAAGCGCCGGTGTGACGGCATTCGACGTCTGCCCGCGGGCGGTGCGTTGCGCACGGGAAAACGCCGCGGCTGCCGGTGTGGAGGTCGACGTGCACGAGGGATCCTTTATCGCCGCCGTGGATCACGCGCCATTCGACGTTGTCGTGTCCAACCCGCCGTACGTGCCCACCCCACCCGGTGCGGAGACCGAAGAGATCTGCCCGACCGCCGGACCGTCATGGGCCTGGAATGCCGGGGTGGACGGCCGGATGATCCTCGACCCGCTGTGCGAATCTGCGCCAAAGCTGTTGCGCGACGGTGGATCCCTGTTGCTGGTGCATTCAGCGCTCTCCGGTGTCCAACAGTCGCTGGATTCCCTGAAGTGGGCCGGGATGGACGCGAACGTGATTGCCTCCAAATGGATACCGTTCGGCCCGGTGCTGTCCTCTCGGGCTAAGTGGCTGGAGGATGTGGGCCTGATCCCGCGCGGCCGGCGGGAAGAAGAGCTGATCGTGATCCGCGCGGAGAAGCGATGACCGCTACCCGGGTACAGGTGGTGCCCAACGGGCCCGTGCTGGTCTCGGGTCCGGTGCGGATCGAGATGCCCGACGGCCAGGTCGTCGAATCCGACCGGTTCATGGTGGCGATATGCACTTGCCGCCGCAGCGACCGCTACCCCTTGTGCGACACCAGCCATCGCAGGTGCCGGCGCCTCAAGACGTCGGGGCGCACATCCGCTCCAGCGGCCTCCGCAGCGACGTCTGATTCTGACCCCACGACGTCATAATCCGTTCCGCCAGGCGGTCTTCCACGGCGGCGTGCGCACGGATACCGAAGATGACGTCGTGCTCGAGTTGCGGCTCCTGAGCGACGAGATCACCCACCACATCGATACGCACGACGTGTTCGTGCACCGCGTCGGCCTCGACGTGCTCGCTGTAGAACTCGACGCAGGCCGCCGGCGCCTCCAAGCGCCGCAGGGCCTTCACCATGCGCTTTGATCCCGGTGGAGAGGTGATCTCCGTAGAGGCGAAGTGCCCGATTGCGGCGCCACGCAACGAGCGGTGCAGCCCGAACAGCGACATGAGGTTGACCACCGCCAAGGATTCGGCGGGCACGGCGTCGACGTAACCCCAGTAGGTGGCATCCAGACCGGCCGCCGCCAGCAGATCGGCGAACAGCCGCTGGTGCAGCCGCGTGCCCTGGCCGGCGCCGTATTCGTCGAATTCGACTGCCACGAAAGCAGCTTTGGCCATGCCTGTCAGGCGCGGAATGGCCCACGCGTGCGGATCGGCCTCTTTGAGGTGATACAGGGAGCGGTGCACGAAGTATTCGCACATCTGCTGCCAGGTTCCGGTGTCGCGCAGGTAATACGACGGGCCGGTGCCGTCTACGGCTTCGACGGTAATCGCCTCCATCTCGGCGGCCGCTGTGTGATCGGGATCGATGGGTCCGACGTCACGGCGCACGCCGGCCAGAAACACTCGTTCCAGTTCGGCGCGCAGCCCCAGCAGCGCGGGATTCCACTCCCACGCGGGGTCCACGCCGGCAAGGCCGCGGTAGTGCAGCTCGTAGCACATGGACAGCGCCAGCTGCAGATCCAGACCGTAGGGATCGGAATCGCGCACCGACGCGCTGACACGCGCCAAGTGGTCGCCCGAAGGTGGACCTGCCAACGCGCAACGCACGGCTGTTGACAGCGGCCCGTGTGCCGCAGGCAGAACGGGTTCGGTCATGGTCGATGCGTGGGTCACGCCGGTGTCTACCCGCTATACGGGGCGGACAAACGGTGCGGGCGGTCGCACACCGGCCCTCGGCCCGCCTCAGCCGGCCGCTGTTGGCACTCGGAACGTGATGTCGGCGGTGGTGCCGGCCGCGGTGGCGTCGAGCTCCATGGAATCGCTGAGCAATTGCATCAGCGGCAAGCCGCGTCCACCGTTACCCGGGTTGGCGGCCGGCACCTTCCACGATCCGCGATCGGTGATCCGGGTGCGCACTTCGCCACCGGCAAGGCTGACTTCAACCAACATGGTGCCGGCGGCGAATCCGCGGTAAGCGTGCTCGACGCAGTTGGTGCACGCCTCGCTGACGACGAGCACGATGTCGGCGGTCAGCTCCTCCGGTACGCCGCCCGCGCGCAGCCAGTCGGCCAGACGATGCCGGATGCGGACCAATTGGTCTGCGGTGGCGGCGGTTTCGATCCGCAGCGGGGTGTGCTGGTGCCGGTAGATCACCATCGCGACGTCGTCGTCATACCCCGCCGTCGGGGCGAGCTTACGCAGCACCGCATCGGCGACGGTATCCAAGGGCAAGGCCATGGTCTGCGCCACTACGTCTGCGGCACGGGCGATTCCGTCGTCAATCGACTCATGCTTGCGTTCGACGAGCCCGTCGGTGAACAGCATGAGCGTCGAACCGGGCGGCAAGACATGGGTGGTCTGGGGGCGCGGCTCCTTCCGGCGGACCGCGAGCGGCACCGACGCGGCATCGGTCAACAGCGTCGTCGTGGCCCGGTCCGGCCCGGCCAGCACGGCCGGCATGTGACCGGCATTGCTGTACTGCAGCACCCCCGTCTCGGTGTCCAGAATCGCCAGAAACACCGTCGTGCAGTACGCATTCGGAATGAGCGATGCCGCCGAGTCGAGTTGTTCGAGCAACACCGCGGGTTCGGCGCCGTTGATCAGCAGCGCCCGCGCGGAGCTCCGTAGCTGCCCCATGATCGCGGCCGCCGGCAGGCCGCGGCCCACGCAGTCGCCGACGACGATACCGATGTGGTGCTCGCCGATCGGCAGCACGTCATACCAGTCACCGCCGATCTCCAAGGGGGGCACCGCTGGTTCGTAGCGAACAGTGAAGCCCGGCGGTGGTTGCACCGGTGGCAACATGGCGCGCTGCAACGTCAGTGACGTCTCACGCGCGCTCTCGAACTGGCGCACGTGCTGCATCGCCAGACTCAGGTGGCTGATCAGCACGGTGACCAGCAGCCGATCCTCCCCGCTCACCCATCGAGGCGTTCGCAGCTCCAGCCACAACGCCACGTCTCCGCTGCCGGAGAGCACCGCCACCAGACCTTGTGCCTTACCGGGATGATCTGGCGCCTCAATCGTTTTCGCTGTCAGCGGCAATTGGTGACGCGCGTCTAGGAAGGTGTTGCGCAACCACGGTTCCAGCTTGCGCCATGACGGGGCCGAGGGCTCACCGGCCACTTGGACCGTCGGACTACCTTCGCCGGTGGGCCACGAGACCGCGATCACCCGTTGCACATCGATTGCCGCGCTGCACTCGTCGAGGGTGATCGACAGCAGCTCGTCCACGCTTTTGGCGACCGCGACCGCGGTGGCCAAGCGCAGCACCGCACCTTCTCGCGCCGCGAAGGCCCGCTCGGCGGTGACGTCGCGGATCGTTCCGACGTAGGCGTCTCGATCGCTGCCGGTTTCCTTGAGCGCGTTGATGCTCACCTTCACCCAGGCGAGGTGCCCGTCGGCATGGCGAATCGGTGTCTCGTAGTCGGCCCTGCCGTTGGCCAGCACCAATTTCATCTGTTCGGCCGCCGTTTTCGTGTCGACCAGCCAAGGGTGCGGCCACTTGTACGGCAAGCCCTCGCTGGGAAATCCGAGGATCTCGATGAATGCGTTGTTCATCTCGACCACGGAGCCCTCGTGATCGGCGACGAAGAAACCTTCTTGCAGCGAATTCACCAGCGCGGTACGGAATTTGTCACGGTCAGCCAGCCCCTCGGCTCGGGCCCGCTGTTCGGCGTAGCGTCTGTTGCCGTCGATGAAGCCGCGCGTCGCGACGTCAAGGGGGACCAACAGCTGCAGCAGGAACTCCAGCGCGATCGGCGCGTCGACGCGCACGTCCTGCGAAATTTCGAAGATCAGCCGGACGTGCTGCTCGACGATGTCGAGCAGGCTGATCTGTTCCTGAAGGGCCCTGCGGCCGAGCTCATTGCCGATCGACAGGCTGGCCTCGTCATGTGAATCCAGATAGGTGCGTAATGCGGCCTCGTACTGATCGTAAAAGTCGTTGTGGTCGCTCACATCGTTACTCCCCTGTGCCGCGCCGCCAGGACCATCGCATCGTCGGTCTCCTTCGCGTCCTTGCCGAGGAGTCCTTCGGCGATGGCAACAGCCGGGGCCGAGAAGTCGATGTGGTCCAGGTAGTCTTCGGCGATTCCATCGGTGCTGATGACGATCAGGTCACCGGGACGAATCGAAACCACTTGCGCCGGAATGATTTCGGGTATCCGGTAGCCGACGATGCCCCCGGTGAGTCGCGCACTTGACCGAATCTCGATACCGGTCGGCGCCTTGGCCACCAGATTGGCGGTGACATTGCCGATGCCGGCCCAGGTCAGCGTGTTGGCGGCAAAGTCGATCCGCGCCAACGTCATTGCGACTCCCCGGGTGCCGGCCAACACGCGGTGGCAGAGCTGGATCAACACTTCGATTTGCTCGGAACTGGCGCGGGTGACGACGTCGACGGCGCGCAGCGCGGCCTCCGCGGCGGCCGGTCCGTGACCGAGGCCATCCACCACGCCGAACAGCGCCGCGGCGTCATCGATTTCGACCGCGATGCCGCGGTCGCCGGAGGTGTACTCGCTGGGCAAGGGCCGGCCCGCCCGTGCCCACTCGATAGGTCCGAAGCGCCCGTTTTCATGCACGAGGGGGCACCCATTTCCACATCTCGATCACGGTTCCCTCGCCGAGGGTGGACTCGACGATCAACCGGTCCATCAGGCGGCGGGCGCCGGGCAAGCCCAAGCCCAGGCCCCGGCCGGTCGTGTATCCGTCTTCCATCGCCCGCTCGAGGTCGGCGATGCCGGGGCCCTGATCCTCGGCGCGCACCACCAGGGCCTTGCGCCCCTCCCGATCGTCGATGGCGACCCGCACGGCGCCGCGACCGGCGTAGCTGGTGATATTCCGCGCGATTTCCGAGATCGCCGTGGCGATCATCGTGACGTCTGTGAGGGAGAATCCCAGGTCAAGAGCGAGTTGGTGTCCCGCTTTGCGGGCTTCGACGATGTCGTCGGGGTGGTCGATGGCGACGACGATATCAGCCGCCACCGTCAAGCCCGATCGTTGTCTTCCCCACTCCCCCTTGGCGATTCAGCAGCGCCAGGCCCTCTTCAAGGTCCAGCGCGGTATTCATGTCGTCGAACGCCAGGCCCAGCTGCACCATCGCGAAGGCCACCTCGGGTTGCAGGCCCACGATCACGGTGTCCGCGCCGCGCAGCCGGGTCATGTGCGCGATCGTGCGCAGCGACCGGGCGGCAAAGGAATCCATCACATCGATGGCGGTGACGTCGACGATGATGCCCTGGGCGCGGAACTTGCTGACCCGTTCCATCAGGTCGTAGCGCAGGCGTTCGGCGTCGGAGTCGGTGAGGGCGGCCTGTACCGACGCGATGAGAATGGAGCCCTGTTTCAGGATCGGTACTGGCATTGGGTGCTCGCGTCGCTTGTGGTTATCCGGTCTGTTCGCCGGTGCGGGTGACCTCGTAGCCCAGCAGGCGTTCGGCTTCCTCGATGCCGCCTTGCAGGTCGCCGACGGCGTTCATCTTCGACAGGTCCAGCCCGATGGTCACCAGCGTCAGCGCGATCTCGGAGGACAGGCCGGTGATGATCACGCTGGCGCCCATCAGCCCCGACGCGTCGACCGTCTGCACCAGGTGGTTCGCCACGGTGGAGTCGATGGTCGGCACACCGGTGATGTCGATGACGACGACTTTCGCGCGGTTCGCGCGGATCGCCCGCAACAGCTGTTCGGTGACCTGGCGGGCTCGCTGAGAATCCAACACACCGATGATCGGCAGGATCAGCAGCTGCTCGCGCACCTGGAGGACCGGCGTTGACAGCTCGCGGATGGCCTCCTGCTGCTGACGGATGATGCGCTCGCGTTCCTGCACGAAGGACACGGCCACGGTGTTGGCGATGCGGTTGGCCGCCGGTTCGTAGGCGTCCAGGACGCGGTTGAGCATCTCGAAGTCGGTCTGGTACTTCTCGAACAGCGAGCGGGCGAGCACGTCGCGGAGCAGCAGCACGATGCCGACGACCTCGTCGGTCTCCACGCCTCGCGGGATGATGCGTTCCGAGAGGTCGCGCGCGTAATCCTGCAACGCCTCGACGCTACCGGTCTCGAGCACCTCGACGTAGCTGTCGTACACCGTCGTCGCCTCGGAGAAGATCTCCTCCGGGGTCATCGCGGTGAGCAGCTCGGCCTCGGTGATGCGCCGGGCCCACTCCTCGCGCAGAACGGTACGATTCTGCCGCAGATGCTGGACTAGCTGCGGCAGCAGCCCCTCACTCGAAACGCTGACCGTCTGTGCTGCGGTGCCGGTACTGTTGAAATCCGACGGCGAATCTGACATCTGGCCTCCCACGTGCCACGTCGCGCCCTGCGGTCTGCAGTTCCCTTTGCGAGACTAGCCTGGGTTGCCGCGGGGCACGGGGAGAGGGCATATTCTTCTCGCAGTTCGTAACGCAGGCTAGGGTTGAACCACGCCACGGCCCAGGACAAAGGATTGCCATTGTCAGCTCCGGATTCGATTACCACGTTGGTTGAGGACCACGACGGGGTGTCCGTGGTCAGCGTCAGCGGCGAAATCGATTTGGTCACGGCTCCCGCCCTGGAACAAGCCATCAGCGCGGTCGTCGCGGACAGCCCGACAGCACTGGTCATCGATCTCTCCGCGGTGGAGTTTCTCGGTTCGGTGGGGCTGAAGATCCTGGCGGCGACGTACGAGAAATTGGGCAACCAGACCGGGTTCGGCGTGGTCGCACGCGGCCCGGCCACCCGCAGGCCGATCCACCTGACCGGCCTGGACAAGACCTTCCCGCTGTATCCGACGCTCGACGACGCGTTGACCGGGGTGCGGGACGGCAAACTCAACGGCTAGAGATTCACCCCGGCGGCACCCGGGCCGGCGTCGCACGCCCAACCCGCCGCGCCCATCGCTTGCCTGACAACATCTTTCACGCAAATGCGGCGAGTCCGATTTCGCATTGCATCGGTTTCGTGATTAATTCCGCGTTTTTCCCGCGATTGCCACCGAATTCGCGCGACCAATCGCCTGACGAAGACCAAAGTCGACGGCGGGCCCGTCCGAATCGGCGTCCACGCCCAGCCCAGGTGCGATGATCAGGGCTATGGACGTCGACGATCCGCAATCCGACCAGCGGTGGGATCGCCATGAGCGAGGCGAAACCGAAGTTCAACGGTTGGACCGCAATTGGAACAGCCTGCTGCAGGAACTGCGGGTGGTCCAGACCGGGGTGCAGCTGCTGACCGGCTTCTTGCTGACGTTGCCGTTTCAGCAGCGCTTCGACGTGCTGGGGCCGCCCATGCGCCTGGTCTATCTGGCCACCGTGGTGTGCGCGGTGTGCGCGACCGTCTTGCTGATCGCCCCGGTCGCCATGCACCGGATGCTTTTCCGGCGTCACAGGCTCCAAGTCCTCGTGTCGGCCGCGCACCGGTGTGCGTTTGCCGGGCTGAGCCTGCTCGGTCTGGCGGTGATCGGCCTGACCACGATCATTTTCGCCGCGGTGGCCGGGCGGACTGTGGGCCTCATAGCCGGGGCGTGCGCACTGCCGCTGTTTGTGTTCTTTTGGTGGGTGCTGCCGCTGGTGCTGCGCACGCACGGCGAATGACGCGAACCCGGCCGTCAGCGGCCATCCGCGAGCGCCGCTATGCGGGTGGATTCCAGGTGTTCGAGCAGGTCGCGAGGATCGGCGAAGACGG
>DASTKA010000228.1:0-2860 GCA_035716165.1 Mycobacterium sp.
ACGCCGCCACCCGCGCGGCGGCGTCGGGATCGAGTTGCGGCGTCATCTCAGCGCCGGAGATCGTTGCGCGGCAAGCACATTCGCGCGGTCTGCCATAGCTGACGCGACGGACTGCTGGGTGAGCAGATAGAAGCGGCCCTCGGCGGCCTGCTCGAACACCGTCTCGGCGGCCGCCAGCGGATCCATGGCCGTGGCCTTGATGTCCAGCATCGCGGAGCGCTGCCCCTCAGCGGCAGCGACATCACCGGCGTCGGAGTCGACGCCGCCCGCCGACTCGAAGATGTTGGACACCACCGCCCCGGGCAGCACCGCCTGCACGTGGATGTGGTGGTCGTGACCCGCCGATTGAACATCGAGATGCAGGCACTCGGTCAACGCGAGCACGGCGTGCTTGCTCATGATGTAGGGCGCCTGCAACGGGATTGCTACCACACCACCGACTGACGACAGGTTCCACACCCAGGCCTGCTCGTTGGTGGCCATCATCTTCGGGAGAAACGCCCGCACGCCGAAAAAGACTCCGGTGATGTTGATGTCGACGATGCGCCGCCAGTTGGATACCGGTGTGTCCCACAGGTAGCCGAACTGTTCGATGCCGGCGTTGTTCACCAACAGACGTACCGGTCCGACGTCGCGGTAGACGCGGTCGGCGAGTTCTCCGACGGCGTCCGGGTCGGTCACGTCGCACTCGATGTCCACCGCCCTGCCGCCCGCCGCGCAGAGTTCGCCGCGCAGCGCGGCGATGGCGACGGCGTCGATGTCGGCCAGGACCACGGTCATGCCCAGGCTGCTGGCGTATCGCGCCAGCCCCGCGCCGATCCCTGCGCCGGCACCGGTGATGACGGCGACGCCGCCAGAGAATGTTTCGCGTGCGCTCACGAACCTGCGGCGCTGTCGGCGGCAAGCTCCGACAGCAGGACGGAGTTGGTGGCGTCGAGCACCACGTCCATCTCGGTGAACACGAGCCCGGTGGCTTCGCGCCGGACGCCGACGTTGACGACGCCGCTGGACACCGCGAAGGGTACGAAGTTAGCGATTTGATTGACGAGGATATAGAAGCGCGCGCGGGTAACGTCGCCTTCGATTCCGGTGCGGTGCACGTTGGTGGCGTGGTGGCGCAACGGGTATGGGCTTTGCTTGCGATGATCGGACAGCCATTCCATCACCGCGTCGCGTCCGTGCAGTTCCGGTGACATCAAGTCTTCGAACGGGCTGGCTCCGGAATCGCTTCGCGTCAGGTAATGCACGTCCTCGGCGTAGCTGGCCGCCAGCTCGTCGTAGTGCGCTTCGTCGTAGTGGTACCAGAAGCCGGCGATGAATTCTTGTAGCTCTGGCAACGCGATGTCGTGGCTCATGCAGCGAGTCAACCTCGGTGTGGCCCCGCTGGCACCGCGGATGCCCGGTCAGTGGAACGACGATCAGGTTGACGCAAGGGGTGACAGCGCGGCGACGATCATCTCGATGCCGGTGCGCAAAGCCCATCTCAAGTGGTCGAAGTCACCGTCCTCCACCCAGTAAACGTAGGCTTGCCTGCAGGTTTGGATCACCAGGTGAGCCGGCAGCTCGCGGCGGAATGGGTCGGCGCCGAGGTCGTAACGGGCGGCGAGAAAGTCTGAGATGGGGGCGGCGAGGCCTTCCCCCCAATCAAGCCAGCGCAGTCGATACTGCGGAGCTCGAAGCATCAGCTCTAAGAACCGACGGTCGATCTCAACTCGTCCGCGCCGGGGAACCTCAGTGGCAAACGCCTCGACCAAGGTGTCGACGGTGTCGCTGTCGGACGGCGCTTGTTGGAGCGATTGGACGCTCAGCCTGCCGAATTCCCGAAACAACGGCATGACAACGTCCTCTTTGACCGGAAAGTGTCGGTGGAACGTGCGGGGCGCAATGCCCACCGCCTCGCAGATGCGCTCGACAGTCGCCGAGGTCGAAGCTTCGGCAAGGAAGATGTCGCGCGCAGCCATGGCGATGTCCAAACGGAACTGCTCAGCGCGCCGTTCGCTCAGTGTGGGCCGGCCTTGCGCAGTCACGTCACGCTCCTTTGCTCCTGTCTTGTCCCACTCAGTGGACATGCCGCGTGATGCTCGAGGGCCCACGTGCCTAGCATCTCTGTCAGATTATGACAATTCAGACAGAATCTGACAATGATAGCCCGAACGTAACGTCGCGTCGTTGCCGAGGAAGGAACCGAAATGGCCACTGAAGAAGCCGACTTGAGTTACGACGACTACACACACGACTTCATGGGCAAAGTGGGTAACATCCAGGACTTCTCGCGTGACTTCCTGCTGGGACTGGCTCGAGTGTTCGAGGACACCTTGAACTTCGTTCCCTACGCGCACGTGACCACCTACGCCGACAAGGTCGGCATCAATACCGCCATGGACGTTGCCGCCGAGGTGTCACGCGCGGTCATGCGTCAGGTGATGCCGATGGGCCGCTTCATCGCGCCGCCCGGGTGGGATTGGAAAAACGCCCAGTACCAAGCGATTCCGTTTGACCTACAAACCGACGACCTGACCAAACCAGCTCTCATGCGGCTGATCAAAACGTACTGGGATCAATACCTCAAGGGGCATAACTACTTCATCGACCAGTGGACCAAGATCATGCCGGAAGACGAGGTTTGGCTTGGGTTGCCGGACATGTACCAGCTGATCATCGACTACGAATACCCGAAGCTGGCCAAGGTACTCAAGATCGAGCCCGTACACGTTGTCGACTTCCTCAAGCTCGCCTGTCTGAGCATCGACGGCACCCTCGGCTACGGCGGCGAATACATCGTGCACAACCCGGATCACGTTGTGCTCAACATGCGCCGATGCGAAGTGCTGCAAAAATACACCGACGAAGGCCTTTACCC
>DASTKA010000229.1:0-2030 GCA_035716165.1 Mycobacterium sp.
TCGTCGCGCAGCCGTTCCTCGAGCAGGCTGGCCAGCGTCGGGAACATCAGGGTGCGGTCCAGCCCCAGCTCGTTCATCTTCTCCAGGCGCGGGCCGGGCTCGAAGAACGCCGGGATCGCGCGCATCGGCTCACCGAACAGCTCGCGCTTGCTCTTGCCGTCCGGGTTGCCGAACTTGAAGTACTCCTCCCAGGCGCCCGGCCGGGCGACGACCTCGAAGGTCGGGTTGGGGATGTAGTTGCTGATCTGCCCGCGGATGGCGATCTTCGTCCGCCCGTTGATCTGCACGTACTGGACGAAGTCCTTGTACTCCTTGGGCAGGAACTTGGTCAGCGCCTCCGGCGGCTCGTACAGGTGGTTATCCGCGTCAAAGATCGGAAACGGGACGTCTTCCCGGTGCGACAACTGGCCCATGAAATTCTCCTTCGCAATTTATGAGAATACTATTCTCTACAGGTGCCCGATCGCAATGTGGCCCCACCACCCGCGGTTAGACCTGGTCAGCACGACACGTTGATCTTGTACGTGGCGTTGGCCGGTTCACCGGGCTTGGCGATCAGGTAGCCGTTGGCCGTACCGCTGACGGTGAATTTGTCACCGTTCATGCTCATGCCGGCGTCCCCGTCGCCGCCGCGGGAATACATCCCGGTGAAGCCACCAAGGTTTTGGATGTGTACTGAGTCGACTGTCGCCGGCTGCGAGCTCTCGTCGATGATGAGTTTGGCGCCTGCGAAATCGCTGCCGATGTCGATCGTGCGAGTCCACTCGCGCTGGCTGCACTGGACGACGTGAAAATTCCGGTCGTTGCCGTTGACGGTGACCGACGCCGTGCTGGCGATTTGGGTCGGTGGCCGCGACGTGCACGAACCAACCAAAGCAACCGTCAGGACCGCAGCGGCGGCCACGATTCGGTTCCGCATCGAGTCACCTCCATCCTCGCTGGCGAAAGTTCTTGGGCCTGCAGCGATGATGTTATTCTCGCCAAAAGAGAATGCCAATATCGGGTTTTTGTCGAAGGAAGCGAAAACACATGGTGGACCTAGAGATCGACGCCGGGCTGGCGGTGGTCACCATCGACCGCCCGCACGCCCGCAACGCGATCGGTCTGGACACCATGGACCAGCTGGAGAAGGCGCTCGATGCGGCGGCGGGCGCTGAAGCGCTGGTGATCAAGGGCGCCGGAGATAAAGCCTTCGTCTCCGGCGGTGACCTCAAGGAGCTGAGCGCTCTGCGGACCGAGGAGGACGCCGCGGCCATGGCCCGGCGGATGCGCTCCATCTGCGACCAGCTGGCGGACTTCCCCGCCCCGGTCATCGCCGCGCTCAACGGCCACGCGTTCGGCGGCGGCGCCGAAGTCGCCGTCGCCGCGGACATCCGAGTGGCCGCCGACGACGTCAAGATCGCCTTCAACCAAGTGCAGCTGGAGATCATGCCCGCCTGGGGCGGAGCCGAGCGGCTGGCCGCGCTGGTCGGGAAGAGCAGGGCGCTGCTGTTGGCCGGCTCGGGAACCGCGCTGGCCGCGGTCGACGCCGAACGCATCGGCCTGGTGGACCAGGTCGTGCCCCGCGCCGTCTTCGACTCGCCCGACCAGGGATGGCGAGCCATCGCGAGGTCGCTGACCCGCCGCCCGGCGACCGAGATAAAGCGCGTAATCCGCGGAGTTTCTCCTGAGGAGGCGATAACATCCTTCGCACGGCTATGGGTTGCCGACCCGCACTGGCAGGCCGCAGAACGGGTCATGAGCCGCAACGACAAGCCGCGCCCGGCAGCCGGAGGAGCGTCATGACCACAACCAAGACAATGATGGGCACCGGCTCCATCGTGTCGTTTGCTGTCCTATTGGCAGGTGCGGGTCTGCTGGTGGGAAGCGGACGGGCACACGCTGATGATCCCGTCATGCATCACGTCAAATACACCGTCTCCGCGCAGAATCCGATCTACACCGACATCTACTATCTGGACCAGGAGCCGGAGAGGTGGTCGGACTACAGCCACAACCCGTACTCATTCACACCACACGTCGACGTCGAC
>DASTKA010000230.1:0-5806 GCA_035716165.1 Mycobacterium sp.
CGTCGAAGTGCTGCGGCGCCCGGCGCTGACGGTCTCGCCGGCCGAGATGCTGGCCGCCGACGGCTACCTGCTGGGCACCCCCGCCAACCTCGGCTACATCTCGGGCGCCCTCAAGCACGCCTTCGACTGCGCCTACTACCAACTGCTCGACTCCACGCGCGGGCGGCCGTTCGGGCTGTACCTGCACGGCAACGAGGGCACCGAGGGCGCCGAACGGGCCGTCGACACCATCACCACCGGGCTGGGTTGGTCGAAAGCCGCAGCGACAGTAGTGGTTTCGGGGAAACCCGGCAAGGACGAGCTGCAAGCGTGCTGGGAGCTCGGGGCGACGGTCGCGGCCCAGCTGATGGACTGACGCTCGCCTAAGCGGAGGTCGGACTAAGCGTAGGTCGGACTAAGCGTAGGTGGGCCTAAGCGTAGGTGGGCCTAAGCGTACGTCGGCTTGAAGGCATCGGCCGGTTGGGCCAGGGCCAGCGCCGAGCTGGTACCGATTGGCCCGTGCCGGTCGAACAGGGTCGCGGCGCCGGTGGCGACCCCGGCCTCGCCGTAATGGCTCTGGGCGGCCAGTCCCAGAAACTCGCCGTCGGGCAACCGGCTCGCGGTGACGGTGTAGTCGGCATTGATGTAGCGCAATCCGTTGGTGCCCCAATGGGTGAGCGAACTGGTGATGTCACCGACGAAGGCCAGGCGCGTGAACGGTGTGAGTGGGTGGCCGTGCACCATCGGGCGAAACAGCCGGGCCCAGGCGAACTTCTGGGAGTGGGTCTGCTCCCATTCGCCGGCGGCGATTCCCGGGCTGCCTTGCAGAGTCGCGCCGTACCCCCAGATGAGAAACGGCATCTCCGCTGCGAAGCCGTCGGTGGACGTCGGAAGCGGCGGCATCCGCACCGGCGACGACCACACCTGCCCGTCGGGATGATCGCCGCGGCGCAGGAACAGCGCGCTGGCACGGGCGACGACGGTGCCGTTCTGGACCAGGCTGCCGTCCACCAGCTTGATGCGCCGGCCCTCCCGCTGCACCGAGGTCCGAATCTGCACCGGCTCCATCAGGGCCGGACGCAACAGGTCGACCGTGAACCGGGCGGGTTGCAGGTCCGCATCGATGCCGGATTGCTCTATGCCCCAACCCAACAGGCCCCCGACGATCTGGCCGCCCATCGCCGCGCCCCAGGGGCCCTGCGTCATCTGGCCCGGAACGTAGGAGTCGCCGTCGACAGTGAAAAACGCCTCGGGCATGATGGCGGAATCCTCGATCGTCACCGCTATCACGATAGGGCAGGAGGATAGTAAGGACCGGGCATGCCTGAAGTGATCGAAATTCCCCGCGACCGCAACCCGTTCCCGTTGACCGGCGTCTCCCGTGGCTCCGACGGCATTCCGCGCTACGACGGGCTGCCCGCCACCCTGCTGGACATGCTCGCCCAACAGGTCGATACCCGTCCGGACAGCGAGGCCGTGGTCGAGCTGGGCGCCGGGCGGCTCACCTACAAGCAGCTCTGGGAAGGCGCGGCGCGAGTGGCCGGCGGCCTGCGCGCGGGCGGCCTGAAGCGGGGAGACCGCGTCGCGGTGCGCTACCCCGCCGGGATCGATTGGGTGCTGGCGTTCTGGGGCACCGTGATGGCCGGTGGCGTTGCGGTGGCGGTCAATACGCGATCGGCGCAACCCGAGGTCGACTTCGTGATGTCCGACTCCGGTGCGCAAGTCGATCTGGCGCCGGGGGCGCCGCTGCCCGACGGTCAGCCATACGTCACCGAACAACTCGGCCGGGCCGACACGGCGGCGCTGTTCTACACCTCGGGCACCACCGGCCATCCCAAGGGAGTGCCGACCACGCACGAAGCGTTCCTGACCAACACCGAGAACGGAATCCGTTGTCTGCAACAACCCCGAGATCTGGGCGAGGCGATGCGCACGCTCATCTCGGTACCGCTGTTCCACGTGACCGGTTGCAATACGCAGCTGCTGGCCGCGGCCCGGCTCGGGGGTGCGTCGGTGATCATGCCCGCGCTCAACCTGGACGCGCTGCTCGGCGCGCTGACAGCCGAGCGTGTTTCGGTCATGGTCACGGTGCCGGCGGTCTACTCCTTGTTGTTGCGGCACAATGACTTTGCCGCGCTCGATACGTCGGGCGTGCGGTGGGTGGGCTACGGCGGGGCTCCGATCGCCCCGTCGCTGGTGCGGTCGGTGAAGAGCGCGTTCGGGCACGCGACGGTGTTCAACGGCTATGGCATGACGGAGACGGCGTCGCTGATGACTGTGCTACCCGACGGCGAGGCCGTCGAGCACGCCGACTCCGTCGGGTATGCGGTGCCGTCGGTGGACCTGGGCGTGATCCCGTTCGGCGACGACCCCGGCGTCGGTGAGCTCGTGGCGCGGGGCGCCAACGTGACCACCGGCTACTGGAACCGTCCGGAGGCCACCGCCAGCACCTTCGCGGACGGCTGGCTGCACACCGGCGACGTGGTGCGCGTCGACGATGCGGGCCGCGTGCACATCGTCGACCGGCTCAAGGACATCATCAACCGCGGCGGTGAGAACGTCTCCAGCGTCGAGGTGGAGGCCGTGCTGCTGGGGGCGCCGCATGTGGCCGACGCCTGCGTGCTCGGGGTTTCCGACGACGTCATGGGGGAGAAGGTGGGGGCGGTGCTGTTCGGCGGTGACGACGCGATCGACGTGCCGGCGGTGCTCGAGCACTGCCGCGGCCAGTTGGCCGATTTCAAAGTGCCGCAATACGTCACGGTGGTCGCTCACGCGCTGCCCCGCAATGCCGGCGGCAAACTGCTCAAGGCCAGGCTCCGCGAGCAGGTGCAGTGGGGCGAGCCGCTGCGATGAGCGCGAGCCTGCTGGTCGCCAATCGCGGCGAGATCGCGCTTCGAATCGTCCGCACCGCAACCGAATTGGGCATGCGAACGATCGCGGTCTATGCCGAAGACGATGCCGAGAGCCCGCACGTGCACGCCGCCGACGAGGCGATCGGCTTGCCGGGCACCGGCCCGCGAGCGTATCTGGATCAGCCCGCCATGCTGGCCGCGGCGAAAAGCGCCGGCGCGGAACTGATTCACCCGGGTTACGGGTTCCTCAGTGAGAATGCCGAATTCGCCAACGCGTGCGAGCTGGCGGGCTACACGTTCGTCGGCCCCGACGCCCGGGTGCTCGAGCTGCTCGGCAACAAGACCTCGGCCCGGGGCGCCGCGATCGCCGCCGGGGTGCCGGTGCTGCCCGCGACTGACGGGCCCAGCAGCGTCGAGGACGTCAAGGCATTCTTCGCCGCCCACGGCGGGGGCATCATGATCAAGGCCCTCGCCGGCGGCGGAGGGCGCGGAATGCGCAAGGTGCACAGCGCCGATCAGATCGACGACGCCTATCAGCGCTGCTCCGCCGAAGCCCAGCTGGGATTCGGCGATCCCGCGCTCTTCGCCGAGGCGCTGCTTTCCGACGCCCGCCACATCGAGGTGCAGGTGGTGGCCGCGCCGGCCGGGCACCAAACACACGCACACGCGGTCGGCGACCGCGACTGCAGCATCCAGCGTCGCTACCAGAAGCTCATCGAAATCGCCCCCGCCCAAGGACTTTCGGAGGACCTGCGCCGCGCCCTGCACCAGGCGGCGGTGCGGTTGTGCGCCCGCGTGGGCCTGCGCGGCCTGGCCACCGTCGAATTCCTGGTCACCGGCGAGGAGTTCGTCTTCCTCGAGGTCAACCCGCGGATTCAGGTCGAGCACACCGTCACCGAGGAAACCACCGGACTCGACCTGGTGGCCGTCCAGCTGGCCATCGCCGGTGGCGCATCCTTCTACCAGCTGGGGCTGGCAGCCGGAATCGCCTCCGATGGCCTCGAAATCATCGGCGAGCCGGCCGCCCGCCGCGGCATCGCGATTCAGCTCAGGGTCAACATGGAGACCTTTGGGCCCGACTTCTCCGTCGTGCCCTCGGCGGGCACGCTCACGGTGTTTTCCCCACCCAGCGGTCCCGGCGTGCGGGTCGACACATTTGGCCGGCCGGGGTTGGTGATAAGCCCCCGGTACGACTCGCTGTTGGCCAAGCTCATCGTCGGTGTGCACGGGTCGTCGTGGCGGGCGGCGGTGCGCAAGGCCCGCACCGCCCTGGGCGAATTCAGCATCGAGGGTGTCCACACCAACATCGCATTCCTGCGCGAGCTGCTGACTGACGACCGGATCGAATCCGGTTGGGTGAGTACCGGTTTCCTCGATGAGAAGCTTCCCGAGTTGGCCCGGTCCGCGCTGTCGCACCAACACGAACCGCGGCCGGCGGCCATCGAGCTCTATCCCGGCGAGGATGCGCTGCGCGCGCAGTTGGCGGGCACCGTGGTCGAGGTGGCACCCGAGGGCGCCGAATACGCCGCGGGCGGCCAGCTCGTTGTCCTGGAAGCGATGAAGATGCAGCACGTGCTCGTCGCACCGGACGCGCTACGGACCGTGCGGATTCTGGTGACACCCGGACAGGTGGTCGGTACCGGAGATCCGCTGCTGGTGTTCACTCGCACCGCGGCGGCGAACGACAGCGAATCCATCAGCGCGGCAATGGATTTAGATCGTCCTCGCGCCGATCTCGACGAGGTCGTGCACCGCCATTACCTCACTCTGGACGAGGGTCGCCAGGCCGCCGTGGCCAAACGGCACCAGCGCGGCCGCCGCACCGCGCGGGAGAACATCGCCGACCTCGTCGATCCCGACAGCTTCGTCGAATACGGTGCGCTGGCCGTCGCGGCGCAGCGCAGCCGTCGTTCGGAGGAGGACCTGATCGTCAACACCCCCGCCGACGGCCTGGTCGCCGGCCAGGCCACCATCGGCGCCGACCGGTTCGGGCGAGCCGCGGCGCAGGCCGTCGTGGTGTCCTACGACTACACCGTGCTGGCCGGCACGCAGGGCATGCGCAACCACGCCAAGACCGACCGCGTCTTCGATCTGGCCGCACGAAAACGGTTGCCGGTCGTGTTGTTCGCCGAGGGCGGCGGTGGCCGGCCGGGGGACACCGACGTCGGTGGCGCCGCCGGGCTGGACGTCCCGACCTTTCGGATGCTGGCAGGATTGAGTGGAAAAGTGCCGCTGGTGTCGGTCGTTTCGGGCCGCTGTTTCGCCGGCAACGCGGCGCTCGCCGGGGTGTGTGACGTGATCATCGCGACGCCGGACGCCAACATCGGGATGGGCGGCCCGGCGATGATCGAGGGCGGCGGGCTGGGCGTGTATCCGCCCGAGGCGATCGGGCCCGTCGCTGTCCAACGCCGCAACGGCGTCGTCAGCCTGGTCGCCCGGGACGAGGCCCACGCGGTCGCACTGGCCAAGCAATACCTGTCGTACTTTCAGGGCTCTGTGAGCGATTGGGCGGCGCCCGATCCGCGCCTGGCGCGGCATGTGGTGCCGCAGAACCGGTTACGCGCCTACGACGTGCACCGGGCGATCGAGGCGATCGTCGACGTCGGTTCGGTGCTTGCGCTGCGCCCCGACTACGGCGTGGGAATCGTCACCGCGCTTGTTCGCGTCGAAGGCGTGCCGTATGGACTGATCGCGAACAGCACTCATCACCTGGGCGGCGCGATCGACGCCGAGGCGGCGGACAAGGCCGGCGACTTCCTCGCCCTGTGTGAATCGTTTCGGCTACCGGTGATCTCGCTGTGTGACACGCCGGGCTTCATGGTCGGGCCGGACGCGGAGAAGGACGCGGCGGTGCGTCGCTTCGGCCGGATGTTCGTCCTGGGTGCCCGGCTGACGGTGCCGCTGGGAATGATCATCTTGCGCAAGGGTTATGGGCTCGGCGCGATGGCCATGGCCGGCGGTTCGTTCCGCGCGCC
>DASTKA010000231.1:0-6177 GCA_035716165.1 Mycobacterium sp.
CCTGCCCGGCTCGCTGCCCGTGCTCAACCAGAGCGCGGTCGAATCGGCCATTCGCATCGGGCTGGCGCTCAACTGCGAAATCGTGCCCTGGTGCCGCTTCGCCCGGAAGAACTACTTCTACCCGGACCAGCCGAAGAACTATCAGATTTCGCAGTACGACGAGCCCATCGCCATCAATGGCTACCTGGAAGCACCGCTGGAAGACGGCACCACCTGGCGGGTCGAGATCGAGCGCGCGCACATGGAGGAAGACACCGGCAAGCTGACCCACATCGGCAGCGAGACCGGCCGCATTCACGGCGCGACCACGTCGCTGATCGATTACAACCGCGCCGGCGTGCCGCTGATCGAGATCGTCACCAAGCCCATCGAGGGTGCGGGCGCCAGGGCGCCGCAGATCGCCCGCGCGTACGTGACGGCCTTGCGAGACTTGTTGCGCGCCTTAGGGGTATCGGATGTCCGGATGGACCAGGGCTCGATGCGCTGTGATGCCAATGTGTCGCTCAAGCCCACCGGTGCGACCGAGTTCGGCACCCGGACGGAGACCAAGAACGTCAACTCGCTGAAAAGCGTCGAGGTCGCGGTGCGCTATGAAATGCAGCGCCAGGCCGCGGTTCTGGCGTCGGGCGGTCGAATCATTCAGGAAACCAGGCACTTTCACGAGGCCGGCGGTTACACGAGCCCGGGCCGCACCAAAGAAACAGCCGAGGACTATCGGTATTTCCCCGAGCCGGACCTGGAGCCCGTCGCGCCCAGCCGCGAGCTGATCGAGAAGCTGCGCGCGACCATTCCCGAGCTGCCCTGGTTGAGCCGCAAGCGCATCCAGGACGAGTGGGGAATTTCCGACGAGGTGATGCGTGACCTGGTGAACGCCGGGGCGATCCAATTGGTCACCGCGACCATCGAACACGGCGCGTCCAGCGAGCAGGCCCGCGCGTGGTGGGGAAACTTCCTGATGCAGAAGGCCAACGAGGCCAACGTGGCGCTCGATGAACTGGCCATCACGCCCGCCCAGGTCGCCGCCGTGGTGGCGTTGGTCGACGAGGGCAAGCTGTCCACCAAGCTGGCCCGTCAGGTCGTCGAGGGGGTGCTGGCCGGGGAGGGCGAGCCCGCAGAGGTGATGACAGCCCGCGGTTTGGCGCTGGTGCGCGACGACTCGGTGACCCAGGCGGCCGTGGACGAGGCGCTGGCCGCCAATCCCGATGTGGCAGAGAAGATCCGCGGTGGGAAGGTGGCCGCGGCCGGCGCCATCGTCGGCGCGGTGATGAAGGCCACCCGCGGCCAGGCCGATGCCGCTCGGGTGCGCGAACTGGTCCTGACGGCCTGCGGCCAGGGCTAACCGGGGTCACCCGTCCGCCAGCCAGACGTCGAGGGCGCTCAGCTCTTGTCGTCGCTGTTGCGCGGGAATCCGCCGCCCTGCGGGAACAGCGGGAACACCACATCGTCCAGCTTCTCGGCATCCCCGGCCGTCTTGTTGACGGTTGCGCCCCAGACGTTTCCGTCCGGCGACATGCGCAGCGCCCAGGCGTGGGCGTGGGTGTCCTTGCGGACGACGTCTGGTTCGCCGGTGACGGCGCCCGTGGCCGGCGCCAGCCGGACCGCGACCGTCAGCTTGGTGTTGATCAGGTTGACCAGCACGGTTCCGTCCATTGCCGCACAGCCGGCCACGCCCGGCTTGTCGGGCCAGGTCCACACCGTCGACACGTCGGAGGTTTTGGTGATGCGCTGCAACCGATCCGCCGTCGGGGTGCGGTCGGCCACATACAGCGAGCCGTCGACCGGGTCGGTGCACAGGCCGCCGCCGGCACCCACGCCGGACAGCGCCGTCGTCGGGGGCGCCTGGCCCACGGTGGTGGGCTGCTCGATTCGCAGCACCTTGCCGGCCAGCGATTTGGGATCGGCGGCCAGCGCCGGATTACCCGCGTCGCCGGTCATCACCACCAGCGTGGTGGGGCTGGTGAAGATCAACGCCCCGGTATTTCCGGTGGCGCCCTTGGGGATCCCGGTCAGGATGTCCTTCGGGATGTCGCCGTCGGCCACGCGGATCACCCGGTTGTCGCTGGGCGTGCTGATGTAGGCGTACATCAGGCGGTCCTGCGTGTAGGTGGGCGACATCACGATGTCCATCAAGCCGCCATCCCCGGACGAGTCGACCGGGATCACCGTCTTCACCTTCGGCTCGGCGCTGACCGAGATCTCCTTGACCGCGCCGGTGGTGCGCTCGGCGACCAGCGCGGTCTTGCTGTCGGGACCCATGATCAGGCCGCTCGTGCTCTCCAGGCAGCCCTGCATCACCCCGGGAGCGGGGCAGGCCTTGGGAAACGGCGTGGGCGGCAGCGGCGGCGGCGGGGGAGGCGTCGAGCTTGGCTGCGGCTTGAGCTCGGGCGCGGTCGTGAACGGTTGCGATTGGGCGTCACTGAAGCGCGCGCACCCGCTCGCTACCAGCACGAGGGCGCACAGCGCGGCAAACGCGCGCCGATCCGACCGCCCCGATCGCCCTAGTCGCATGCCCGTCAGGCTACGGACAGTGCCAGCGGTGCCGCCACACGCGTCCCTCTTGCCGGCCGCCGCAAAGTCGATCCGGGGGTGGGTGCGTTCGGATCTGGCGGCACCTTCTGGGCGACCAGCGATCTCCCTTCGCAGGCCGTCGCAGCGGGCTTGGAAGGCGGTTTGGGGCCGATTCGGGCCGATTTGACGGGCAAACCACCGATTGCCAGGCGAAAGCGCCGCTCAAATCCCCAATTCAGGACCGAATGCCCTTACCCTGACAGCCGTGACCAGTCAACCGAATGACGCACATTGGCAACGCCCCGGCGAATCCCCGGAGCCGACCCCGGGACGCCCCGCCTCGGCGCGGCTGGTCGATCCCGAAGATGACCTGACGCCGGTCGGCTACCCCGGCGACTTCAACCCGTCCACCGGGACCACCACCGTCATCCCCTACGGCGCCACGGTCGCCGGCTCCGGGGCCGGTGGGTACAGCCTGCTGGAACACCAGGAGCCCCTGCCCTACGCCCAGCCGCATTCGGCGGACCGGCACGCGGTTTCCGACTCCGCCGACCTCGACGACGACGACCAACACGACGACCGATTGCACGACGTCGGCCGGCGCGGCACGCAGCATCTCGGTTTGCTGCTGCTGCGCGTCGGGTTGGGTGTGGTGCTGGGCGCCCACGGGCTGCAGAAGCTGTTCGGCTGGTGGGGCGGCTCGGGCGTCACGGGGTTCAAGAACTCACTGTCCGATGTCGGTTACCAGCACGCCGACATCCTCGCCTACGTGAGCGCCGGCGGTGAGGCCGTGGCGGGTGCGCTGCTGATACTGGGCTTGTTCACGCCGGTCGCCGCGGCCGGGGCGCTGGCGTTCCTGCTCAACGGCCTGCTGGCCAGCGTGTCGGTGCGGCCGCATGCCCGCAACTTCTCGTTCTTCCTGCCCGAGGGCCACGAATACCAGATCACCCTGATCGTCATGGCCGCCGCGGTGGTGCTGTGCGGGCCCGGCCGCTACGGCCTGGACGCGCGCCGCGGTTGGGCCCACCGGCCCTTCATCGGGTCCTTTGTGGCCCTGCTGGCCGGCATCGCCGCCGGTGTCGGGGTGTGGGTGGCCCTCAACGGCATGAACCCGATCGGCTGACCTGGCCGGTCACTGGTAGGGGTTGGGGACCCGGCCCCCGCTGGCCTCGGTCAGTTCCGGCAGCGTGGAGAACGTGACCGCGGGCAACCGCAGCGATGCGCCGCTCTTGAGTTGCGCGCGACCCCATGAGCCGCGGTGGAAGCGCAGCCCGTCGATCTCGTCCCAGCGCACCTGCCGGCTGCCCAGCAGCGTCCGAACGGTCACGCCGCGGTCGTCGGCGACGGTGCGTAACCGGACGATCAACGCCGACAGCACTATCGGCAGGATCAGCAACGGCAGGGAGGGCGGCCAGAGCAGCACCGGTATCAGCAATCCCAGGGTCAAGAACCCGACGGCCAGATGCGCGATCGGGGACACCTTGATCACGACGGGCGCTTTGGACGGGGTTTGGGGAGACGAACCAGTAGCCACCCCACCATCATTTCACCCGGCGCCCCGGGAGCGATTCCGCGAGCGCTCACTCGGTGCGGCCGCGACCCGAGCCACCTGCTGACCGGGTCGCCGGCAGTCACGGATTTGACTGCTGAGCTGTGCGAAGGCTAGCGTCGGACGCTATGGATACCGCCGGAAAGCCCGGGATGCTCGTAGTAATTGGTCGGCGCGTTGGTGCCTGACTTGCCCTTCAGCATTTGAAGCAATCCAGCACCAACGCGCAACCCTCGTGCAGCAGATGAGCTGTCGGGGGTTTTTTGTTGCCCCCAGCGAGACTTCGAAGAATGACAAGGACTGAACGACAGTGAGCGCTCCCATCAGGCAGCACACCTCCGCGGCACCGGACGCTGCGGACATCGCCACGGACGCGGCCAAGCGCGCCGCGAAGCCCGCGGCCGCCAAACCGCAACGGATTGGGCCCGAGCAACTTACCGGCGCACAGTCGGTGATCCGTTCGCTGGAGGAGCTCGGCGTAGAGGTGATCTTCGGCATTCCGGGCGGCGCGGTGCTGCCGGTCTATGACCCGCTGTTCGACTCGCAAAAACTGCGCCACGTGCTGGTCCGCCACGAGCAGGGGGCCGGCCACGCCGCCAGCGGCTACGCGCACGCCACCGGCAAGGTCGGCGTCTGCATGGCGACGTCGGGGCCAGGGGCCACCAACCTGGTGACCCCGCTGGCCGACGCCCAGATGGACTCCGTGCCCGTCGTCGCCGTCACGGGCCAGGTCGGACGCTCGCTGATCGGCACCGACGCCTTCCAGGAAGCCGACATCTCGGGCATCACGATGCCGATCACCAAGCACAACTTCCTGGTCCGCTCGGGCAACGAGATTCCGCAGGTGCTCGCCGAGGCGTTCCACATCGCCTCCTCGGGCCGCCCCGGCGCGGTGCTCGTCGACATCCCCAAAGACGTGCTGCAGGGGCAGTGCACGTTCAGCTGGCCGCCGCGGATCAACCTGCCCGGATACAAGCCGAACACCAAACCGCACAGCCGGCAGATCCGTGAGGCCGCCAAGCTCATTGCGGCGGCCCGCAAGCCGGTGCTCTACGTGGGCGGCGGTGTCATCCGCGGTGAGGCGACCGAGCAGCTGTACGAGCTGGCCGAGCTGACCGGCATCCCGGTGGTGACCACTCTGATGGCGCGCGGGGCGTTCCCGGACAGCCACCCCCAGCACATGGGCATGCCAGGCATGCACGGCACCGTCGCCGCGGTGGCGGCGCTGCAGCGCAGCGACCTGCTGATCGCGCTGGGAACCCGCTTCGATGACCGGGTGACGGGGAAGCTGGACACCTTCGCGCCGGAAGCCAAGGTCATTCACGCCGACATCGACCCGGCCGAGATCGGCAAAAACCGCCATGCCGACGTGCCGATCGTCGGCGACGTCAAAGCCGTCATCATCGAGCTGCTCGAGTTGCTGCGCCAGGACGGGATCCCCGGCAAACTCGACATCGCCGAGTGGTGGGCCTACCTGAACCAAGTTCAGTCCACCTACCCGCTGAGCTACGGGCCGCAGAGTGACGGCAGCCTCGGCCCGGAATATGTGATCGAGAAGCTGGGCCAGATCGCCGGTCCGGACGCCCTGTACGTCGCCGGCGTCGGCCAGCATCAGATGTGGGCGGCCCAGTTCATCTCGTATGAAAAGCCACGCACATGGCTGAACTCCGGCGGGTTGGGCACCATGGGTTTCGCCATTCCGGCCGCCATGGGCGCCAAGATGGCCCGCCCGGACGCCGAGGTCTGGGCGATCGACGGCGACGGCTGTTTCCAGATGACCAACCAGGAGCTGGCCACCTGCGCGATCGAAGGCGTGCCGATCAAGGTGGCGCTGATCAACAACGGCAACCTGGGCATGGTGCGCCAGTGGCAGACCCTGTTCTACCAAGAGCGCTATTCGCAAACCGATCTGGCCACCCATTCGCACCGCATCCCGGATTTCGTGAAGCTGGCGGAGGCGCTGGGTTGCGTCGGATTGCGTTGCGAGCGTGAGGAAGACGTCGAAGACGTGATCAACCAGGCGCGCGCGATCAACGACCGCCCAGTGGTGATCGACTTCATCGTCGGCGCCGACGCGCAGGTGTGGCCGATGGTGGCCGCCGGCACCAGCAATGACGAGA
>DASTKA010000232.1:0-2234 GCA_035716165.1 Mycobacterium sp.
GCTGCCGAACGTGACGCTGTCTCCACACCTGGGGTACGTCACCCGTGAAATGCTGGGCGCCTTCTACTCCGACACGGTGGAATCAGTAGTGGCCTGGTTGGACGGGGCGCCGATCCGGATCGCCAATCCCGAAGTGACACACCGGGGCTGAACCGGCTCTATTTCCAGTGCGGACTTTTGACGGCATCGAGGGCATCGGCGACGTAACGATCCAGGGGCCGGGGTTTCCCGGACCGGCGCACCCATTGCTGAAAGGCGAAATCGGCTGCCGCGAAGGCGAGTTGGACTAAAAGACCGGGTCTGATATCGGCCCGTGGATCGACGCCCATCCGTTCGGCGATGAGCTTGGTCGCCCGCTCCTTGTCGGCCGGCCGGTGAACGGTGACCTTGTCGAGCAGGCCGGGGGCCACCAGCAGGGCTTCCCGCCATTCTTCGGTGTCGGCCTGCTCGAACGAGCGGGTCCGCGTGACGATGGCGTTGATCAGCGCGACGTCGGGTGGCTCGACGGCGGGCCGCCCCTCGAGGAGGTTGACGATCGCGGCGCCGCCGTACCGCACGGGTGCTAGGAGAAGCTCCTCCTTCGCCGGCACATGCCGGAAGAATGTGCGTGGGGAAACACCTGCGGCCGTGGCGATTTCCTCGGTCGTCACCGCGTCGTAGCCGCGCTCGACGAACAGGCGGAACGCCGCACGCCGGATATCGGCCCGGATCTGTGCGCGTTGCCGGTCGCGGAGCGACACCGGTCCGGTGGGAACGGTCATCGGAAGCAGCCGATCCCGCCGTCGACGTGAATGGTCTGTCCGGTGATGAAGGTGGCATCACTGCCGAGCAGGAACGCCACCAGCGCACCCACGTCGGTGCGGACGTCGCCGATCCGCTTCATCGGAACCCGCCCCACGGCCTTGTCGTACTCCTTGGGCGCGAACGACTTCCACAACTTGACGCCGTCCGACTCGGCGAAGGGGCAGATGACGTTGACGCGGATGTTGTCGCGCCCCCACTCCAGCGCGGCCACCTTGGAGAGCCCGCGGATGCCTTCCTTGGCGGCGGCATAGCCGCCCCACTTGGGCTCGCCGCCGGTGCCCGTCCCGGAGCCGAGGTTCACGATCGACCCGCCGCCGGCCTCGACCATCAACGGGTGCACGGCCTGCATCAGCAGGAACGTCGCGCGCGGGCCCACGTCGTAGCCGAGGGCCAGGTCTTCGGTGGTGATGTCGACGAACGCCTTGGGCTCGTTGGTGGCGATGGCGTTGTTCACCAGGCCGTGCACCGTGCCGAAGGCGTCGACCGCCGCGGCCGCGATCCGCTGCGCGCTGTCGGGGTCACGCAGATCGGCGACGAGCTGTTCCACCCGACCGAGCGGCTTGAGCTCGGCGGTGGTCCTGTCCAGGACCTCGTCCTGGATGTCGACCAGCAACACGCCCGCACCGCGCTCGAGCAACGCGGTGGCGACGCCTTTGCCGACGCCCTGGGCGGCACCGGTGACGATCGCGACGTGTCCGCGCATGGAATCGGCGTGGCTGTAGCTCATCTGGCGGGCCCCATCTGCAGCGCCACGCCCCGGTGCATCTCGTAGGTGCTACGCGCCCCGTTGGGTAATTCGATGAACTCCACCGGCGTCCCGTCCGGGTCCTTGACGAAAAACATTCGGACACCCCCGATCTCGAAGGGATCCTGGTCGGGGGTGTAGCCCGCGTCGATGATGCGGCGGTGGGTGTCGTCGAGATCGGCCACCGACAGCGACACGTTGTGGATGCCCGTGATGCCGCGCCGTCGCTTCTGCTCGGGCGGGTTTGCACCGATCGACAGCAGCTCGATCATCAGCCCACCCAGCAGGCCGCCGACCACGCGGCCCTCCTGCTTGCGGTTCGCGTGCAACACCGCGTCGAAAGGCTCGCCGGAGATGAGGGTCTCGAAGACGATCTCCATGCCCAGCACGTCGCGGTAAAACGTCAGTGCGCGGTCCATGTCGGTCACGCCGACGACGAGGTGACAGAACGACACGTCGACGAGCCCGCTGTTGTGGGTCATGGCCTGGCCGCGCTTAGTCCCGGGGCGGGCCGCCCGGCGAACAACGGCAGGTCGAGATAGGTCTTGATGCCCGGCTCCGCGGCGCAGACATGGGGAATGGCGTTGATGCAGTGGTTGGCGGTGACCACGACGCCGGGATTCTTCACCAGGCCTTCCGCGATCGTCTCCGGTTGCAGACCCTTGAAGGTGAGGCTCACGTCGGG
>DASTKA010000233.1:0-2230 GCA_035716165.1 Mycobacterium sp.
GAGCAAGAGGCCGACCAGTGGCTCAAGGACAACGACTCGGCCCGCCGCACTCCGGACCTGCTGCCCCGCGACGAGGTCGCGCGGGCGATCAACTCTGAGGTCAAGGCCGGGCGGGGCAGCCCACACGGCGGCGTCTTCCTAGATATCGCCTCGCGGCTGACGCCCGCGGAGATCAACCGCCGGCTGCCGTCGATGTACCACCAGTTCAAGGAGCTGGCCGGGGTGGACATCACCAAGGAGCCGATGGAGGTCGGGCCGACCTGCCACTACGTGATGGGCGGCGTCGAGGTGGACGCCGACACGGGAGCGGCCACGGTCCCCGGGCTCTTCGCCGCCGGCGAATGCTCGGGCGGCATGCATGGCTCGAACCGGTTGGGCGGCAACTCGCTGTCGGACCTGCTGGTGTTCGGGCGGCGCGCCGGCCTGGGCGCCGCCGACTACGTGCGGGCGCTGAGCAGCCGCCCGACGATCGCCGAGGGCGCCGTGGACGCGGCGGCCAAGCGGGCGCTGTCCCCCTTCGAGGCGCCGGCCGACGGCGCCGCCGGGGAGAACCCGTACACCCTGCAGCTGGAGTTGCAGCAGTCGATGAACGATCTCGTCGGCATCATCCGTAAGGCCGACGAAATCTCGGAGGCGCTGGCGCGGCTCGACAAGCTGCGTGAGCGGTTCAAGAACCTCCACGTCGAGGGGCAGCGCCGGTACAACCCGGCCTGGAACCTGGCCATCGACCTGCGCAACATGCTGCTGGTCAGCGAATGCGTCGCCAAGGCCGCGCTGCAGCGCACCGAGAGCCGTGGCGGGCACACCCGCGACGACCATCCGGCGATGGACTCGTCGTGGCGCAAGGTGCTGCTGGTCTGCGAGGCGGGCGGCGGCGACGAGGTGATCCCGGACATCACCATCACGAAGAAGAATCAGACGCCGATGCGGCCCGATCTGCTGGAGCTGTTTGACATCGGTGAGCTCGAGAAGTACTTCACCGACGAAGAACTCGCCGGGCACCCAGGACGGAGTGGCAAATGACCTACAACGCGACGATGCGGGTGTGGCGCGGCGACGACGCCGGCGGTGATCTGCAGGATTTCACGGTCGAGGTCAACGAGGGCGAGGTCGTCCTCGACATCATCCATCGCCTGCAGCAGACCCAGACGCCTGACCTGGCGGTCCGGTGGAACTGCAAGGCGGGCAAGTGTGGCTCCTGCTCGGCGGAGATCAACGGCAAGCCGCGGCTGCTGTGTATGACCCGGATGTCCACATTCGCCGAGGACGAGGTCGTCACCGTCACCCCGCTGCGGACGTTCCCGGTGATCCGGGACCTGGTGACCGATGTCTCGTTCAACTACGAAAAGGCCCGCGAAATACCGTCCTTCGCGCCGCCAAAGGACCTGCAGCCCGGCGAATACCGGATGGCGCAGGAGGACGTCGGACGCTCCCAAGAGTTCCGCAAGTGCATCGAGTGCTTCCTGTGCCAGAACGTGTGCCACGTGGTCCGCGACCACGAGGAGAACAAGAAGGCGTTCGCCGGTCCGCGCTTCCTGATGCGGATCGCCGAGCTGGAAATGCACCCGCTGGACACCCGCGACCGGCGCAACGACGCTCAGGACGAGCACGGCCTGGGCTACTGCAACATCACCAAGTGCTGCACCGAGGTGTGCCCGGAGAACATCAAGATCACCGACAACGCGCTGATCCCGATGAAAGAGCGGGTCGCCGACCGCAAGTACGACCCGGTGGTGTGGCTCGGCAACAAGCTGTTCCGTCGCTGACCCGCCGGGCGTTAAGGACCGGGCGGCATCGGGTAATCGAACTGCGTCCTGTCGCGCCGCCGGCAACGGCGGTCGAGTTACGACCGGAAAGGCAGCGGATGAATCCGACGCGAGAAACCGCCAGCATCAATCAGATTCGCACGGCGATCCGGCAGTTGTCGGTGCGGGCCCAGCTGGCCCACAAGGAGGGGCGGCACGGCGACGCCACCGAAATCGAGCACCGTATCGACGACTTCCGCCACGAGCTGAGTCGGCGGCCGTAGCCGGTTAACCGGCTGGGCAACGCGATTACGCGCCGAGGCGGCGAAATACGCTCCGATGGAAGACGATGGGCGCCACATCGGCATCCACCGTGACCTCGTTGACCCGCAGCACCACGATGGTGTGATCCCCGGCCGGAATCAGCTGCTCGATCGCGCTTTCCAGCCAGAGACCGGTGCCCTTGATGAACACCGCACCGGTGG
>DASTKA010000234.1:0-2845 GCA_035716165.1 Mycobacterium sp.
ATTCCACGTCGTCGAAGTTGGTGACTTCCGGGGAGCCGGAGTACCACACCCGGCCGCTGCCGCCGACCTGGGTGAGTGAGTGCTTATCCCCGAGCGCCACATAGTGCACCGCGCCCCGGGTCAGCGCGTCGTCAACCTTGGCGAGCCGGATCAGCGAGGGCTTGTCCCGATCGGGATCCAGGACGTCGACCCCGCCGTGCGCCACGAGGATCCGGGTGACCGGGGCAGCGGGCAGGTCGTCGAGGACGTCGGCGACGAGGTCGGTGGTCGGTACTTTCGACCGCCATGGCGCGGCAACGATCTCCAGCCCGGGACGTACCTGATGCACGCCGGCCTGATCGAGCACCACCACGTTGTCGGGCCGCTCGGCGGTGAACAGCGCGCTGGTGTACACCGATGAAGCGTCGAGGGGATCGTGGTTGCCCGGCAGCAGGTATACCGGAATTCCAATGGCGCGCATGGCTTCCAGGGACTGCCCGATCACTTTCGGGGGAAGCTGATTGTGTTCGAAGACATCCCCCGCCACGACGACGAACTCTGCGCCCACTTCCGCCGCCAGCGCCGCCAGACCGGCAACCGCGTCGCGCCGAGCCGCTGAGTAGCGCGGCTGCGCGTCACCGGCGAGGAAGTGCCGGGTCATGCCCAGCTGCCAGTCGGCGGTGTGCAGGAATCGCATGGCCGCGGCCCCCTTTCGAAGTGCGTGTTTACCGGCGCATCGCGAGTTTAGGTCTGTGCACCGACAAGACGCGGGACCTCGGTCGGCAGGTCTTGGTGTAAGAAATCTGGCGGCATCGGTTGGTTCCCTGATCGGCAGCCATGACGCGGGGGCGATCCCGATGTCAAATCAATTGAGCGAGTGTGAATCTGTGGCGGTTAGCGGCCGGTTTTTGAGTTCCTAAGGGGAGTCAAGCGACTTCGGGAGGTTTTATGCTGGGGTCGACGGGTCGGTGAACTGGAGCGCTTGGCGACTCCTGTTGTTCCCGGCCCGTCCTGCCTTTTTGGCGCTGGGAGTAGCGCTTGGAGGCGGCGTTAACGCGCGTCTTGTTGTCGATGGTGTGGTGGGCGCGGACGATGCGTCGGCCTTGTTCCTCGGTGATGGGTCGTCCGTCGGTGTCGCGCAGAACGTAGTGCTCGCCTGTTCGCCAGCATCTCGCAATCCGGGTGAGCAAGATAGTGGCGATGTGGCAGATCGCCGAATCATGGTGGCGCTCGGTGCTCATCAGGCGTTTGTATTTGGCAGCCAGTTGCGGGTCGGTCTTGCGGGCCTGGTCGGCGGCGATGAAGAGAGTTTCACGCAGCAGCGGGTCACCGGCTTTGGTGAGTCCGTGTTGGTGTTGGGCTTGGCCGGACTGATTCAGTTTGGGGATAAGGCCCGAGTAGGCGCGGATCGCGGCGAGCGAGTGGAACCGGTGTGGGTCGCCGATGCGGCCGGTGATGACCGCACAGGTGACGGGTCCGACGCCGGGTGCTGAGGCGATGATTGCGGTGGGGTCAGCCTCGGCGTAGAGGTTGGCGCAACGCTCGTCGAGATCCTCGATCTGCTCGGTCAGCATCTGGGCTTGTTCGGCCTCGGTGGCGATGTCGGTGGCCAGTTCGGCGAAGTCAATCCGGGCGTCGGCGCCAGATCCCCACAGCTGCAATGATTCTTGGGCAGCGGTCAATAGCATGGTGGCGTGATGTTCGCGCCAAGCGCCGCGGGAATGGCGGATCAGGAAACGAGTCAAACGCGCGTGTCCGAGACGGATCAGGCTATGCGGGTCGGCGTAGCGGGCCAGCAGCGCCAGCGCGGCCTTGCCGTAGTTGGATCCCACCGCGTCATACCATGCCGGCCCGAGCAGCTCGAGTTGAGCGTCGAGACGCTGAAAGACCGCGGTGCGGCGCTTGACGATCGAGGCACGGATCTTAACCACCCGTCGCAGCGGTTCGGCCGGACCGTCACCGGTGTGCTCACGTAACCCTTCTGGATGCAGCAGTGGTAGCCGGGCCAGCAGCTTGGAGTCCAGGTGATCGTTTTTAGTGTGCTTGGAGTAGTAAGCGCGTAGGTCCGCAGATTGGGTGGTGGGCACCATCGAGATGCGGGCGCCGCGGTGGCGAAACCAGGATGCCAGTGGTGCCCACGTGTTGCGGGTCGGCTCCATGACGACACGCAGCGTGTCTTGTTCGCCGAGTTCGATCGCCTTCCAGAGTTTCTCAAGTTCGCCAGGCCGGGTGAAGAACTTCCGTCCGGTCCATACGAACGTCCCATCGGGGCGAGCCAGCGATGCTTGGTGAGCAGCCCGGCAGGCCAGGTCAATGCCCAATATCAGTTCCACGCACATCCTTTCGACGGATCCAGATCAGTCCCCGGGTCCGACGGGCATGGCCCAGACATTCCGTAAGCAGAAGTCCGCTCCCCAGCGGCTCCAAGTTCCCGAACAGAGACACCAGCCGGCACCTGAGACGCGCCGCGGACGACCACTCAAAAATCAGGAATCACCACGTGTTCCGGTCGGTGGCCTCGGCCGTCCGCGGACGCCCACTAAACCTAAATGTCGGTGGGTCGGGCTAGTTTCGGGGTGTGAGTTCAAGCGATCAGCAGGATGTCGACGCGGTGTTCGACGCGCTGGATGCCGCCTGGGATCGAGCCTGCGCGCTGAACTTCGACGCGCTCAACCCGCGCCAACAGCTGGCGGTGTTGCAGCGCTGCGAAAAGCAGCGCCGGCGTATCCCGGCCGTCGAGCATCCGCTGATCAATTCCCTTGCCCGCCAGGCCCCCTCCTTAGAACTTGGCGGCACAGTGGTCCATGCCGTCGCTGAGGCGACGCTGATCAGTCGAAGCGAAGCCTCCCGCCGCATCAACGAGGCA
>DASTKA010000235.1:0-9484 GCA_035716165.1 Mycobacterium sp.
GCATCTGGAAGCTCCTGACCGTCAAACTGTTGCGGTCGTTGATAGTACGCAGCGAAGTTCGGTGTTCCGTGGTCATGGCAGCATTGAGGCTGATGAGTACTCGCCGCGACCTTCCCGAGTCGCCGTATCTGGCGGCCGTCAGCGGCCGCAAACCCAACCGGGTGCCGGTGTGGTTCATGCGGCAGGCCGGTCGTTCGCTGCCGGAATACCGGGCGCTGCGGGCCCAGACCGACATGCTGTCGGCCTGCTTCGACGCCGAGTTGGTCTGCGAGATCACCCTGCAGCCGGTGCGCCGCCACGACGTCGACGCGGCGATCCTGTTCTCCGACATCGTGGTCCCGCTGCTCGGTGCGGGCATCGACCTGGACATCGTCGCCGGTGTCGGGCCGGTCATCGAGTCGCCGGTGCGCACCGCCGCCGACGTGGCGGCGATCAAACCCCTTGAGCGGCAACGGGTTGTGCCGGTGTCCGACGCGGTGTCGCTGCTCGTGGCCGCGCTGGGCAACGTGCCGCTGATCGGCTTCGCGGGCGCCCCGTTCACGCTGGCGTCCTATCTGATCGAGGGCGGCCCCAGTCGCCACCACGCGCGCACCAAGGCGATGATGCTGGCCGAGCCGGACACCTGGCACGCGCTGATGGAGAAGCTGACCGACATCACGGTGGGCTTTCTGCGGGTGCAACTGGAGGCGGGGGTGGACGCCGTTCAGGTCTTCGACTCGTGGGCGGGGGCGCTGTCCCTGGCGAACTACCGCACCTACGTGCAGCCGCACAGCGCCAGGGTGTTCGCCGCGCTGGCCGACTACGGCGTGCCGATGACCCACTTCGGGGTCGGCACCGCCGAACTGCTGGGCGCCATGTCGTCGGTCGGAGCGAACGTGGTGGGCGTGGATTGGCGAACCTCCCTGCACGATGCGGCCACCCGCGTGCAACCCGGTACGGCATTGCAGGGCAACCTCGATCCGGTGGTGGTGCTCGCGGGTTGGCCGGTGGTGGAGCGCGCGGCGCGCGCGGTCGTGGACGACGGCCGGCGCGCGATCGACGCCGGCGCCGCCGGTCACGTCTTCAACCTCGGCCACGGTGTGCTGCCCGAAACGGATCCCGGCGTGCTGACCGACCTGGTGTCGCTGGTCCACTCCCTATGACCTCACCCTCGTATTGCGTTGTGGGGGGCGGTATTTCGGGTCTGACGGCGGTCTATCGACTCCGTACTGCCGTGGGCGACGGCGCGGCGATCACGCTGTTCGATCCGGGAGACAGGCTCGGCGGCGTCCTGCGCACCGAGCTGGTCGGCGGGGTGCCGATGGACTTGGGTGCCGAAGCTTTCGTGCTGCGTCGCCCCGAGCTGCCCGCCCTGCTGACCGAACTGAATTTGTCTGACCGCCAACGTGTTTCGACCGGTGCACGCCCACTGATCTACAGCCGGCAGGAGCTGCGCACGCTGCCCGCGGGCACCGTGGTCGGGATTCCGTCGACGGCGGCGTCGGTGGCGGGGCTGGTCGACCAGGCCACGGTCACCCGCATCGAGGCCGAACCGACCCGCCCGCTGGTGTGGGAACCGGGCGACGACCCCGCCGTGGCCGACCTGGTGGGCGAGCGGTTCGGCGAGCAGGTGGTCGCCCGGTCGGTGGATCCGCTGCTGAGCGGGGTCTATGCGGGTTCGGCGGCCACCATCGGCCTGCGCGCTGCGGCCCCGACGGTGGCGGCGGCGCTGGACCGCGGCGCCACCAGCCTGACCGACGCTGTCAGTCGGGCGCTGCCCCCGGCCGGCGGTGCGCCGGTGTTCGGGGCGCTCGAGGGCGGCTACCAGGTGCTGATCGACGAGCTCCTCGCGCGCGGGCGCCCGCGCTGGGTGCGCTCGGCGGTGTCGCGGCTCGAGCCCGCCGGCGGCGGCTGGATGGTGGTCGACGGCACGGGCGCCCGCTGGCCCGCCGACGCGGTGATCCTGGCCGTCCCGGCGGGAGAGGCTTCCCGCCTGCTCACCGCGATCGCCCCGCGCAGCGTCGCCGCCGCCGGGCGCATCGCCAGCGCATCGTCGGTGGTGATGGCGCTGGCCGTGCCGGGGGATACCGCGTTTCCCGAGTGTTCGGGCGTCTTGGTGGCCACCGGTGAGCCGCTGCGGGCCAAGGCGATCACGCTGTCGTCGCGCAAGTGGGGTACCCGGGGTGACGCGCAGCTGCTGCGGCTGTCGTTCGGGCGGTTCGGCGATCGCCTGGCCGCGGACACCTCCGACGACGACCTGCTGAGCTGGGCGTTGGGTGACCTGGCCGCCGTGTTCGGGCTGACCGTCGACCCCGTCGACGTCCGCATCCAGCGCTGGATCGACGCGATGCCGCAGTACGGTCCCGGCCATGCCGATCTGGTGGCCGAGGTGCGGGCGGGCCTGCCGCCGACGCTCGCGGTCGCGGGCAGTTATCTCGACGGCATCGGCGTGCCGGCCTGCGTCGGCGCCGCCGGGCGCGCGGTCGAGCGTGTGATCAGGGCCATCGGAGGCTCGGACGCACAGGTGGCACGATAGGTTTCATGGCCAAGCTCGACTACGACTCGCTCAACTCCCAGATCCGCTACCTGATGTTCTCGGTGTTCTCCGTGGAGCCGGGTGAGCTGGGCGAACAGCGCGACGACGTCATCGACGAAGCGTCGACGTTCTTCAAGCAGCAGGAGGAGCGCGGCGTCGTGGTGCGCGGCCTCTATGACGTCGCGGGTCTGCGGGCCGACGCCGACTTCATGATCTGGACCCACGCCGAGCGCGTCGAGGCGCTGCAGGCCACCTACGCCGATTTCCGGCGCACGACGGCGCTGGGGCGGGCCAGTGCGCCGGTGTGGAGCAGCGTGGCATTGCATCGGCCGGCCGAGTTCAACAAGAGCCACATCCCGGCGTTCCTGGCCGGCGAGGAACCCGGCGCCTACATCTGCGTGTATCCCTTCGTGCGGTCCTATGAGTGGTACCTGCTGCCCGACGAGGAACGCCGCCGGATGCTCGCCGAGCACGGCATGGCCGCGCGCGAATACAAGGACGTGCGTGCCAACACGGTCCCGGCGTTCGCGCTCGGTGACTACGAGTGGATCCTGGCCTTCGAGGCTCCCGAACTGCACCGCATCGTGGACCTGATGCGCGAACTGCGGGCCACCGACGCCCGCCGGCACACGCGCGAGGAGACGCCGTTCTTCACCGGCCCGCGCGTGCCCGTCGAGCAGCTGGTGAACGCCCTGCCATGACGACCCCCTTCGACCCCACCGATCCCACCCGCTTCGAAGAGATGTACCGCGACCAGCGGACGTCGCACGGCCTGCCGGCCGCCACACCATGGGACATCGGCGGCCCGCAGCCCGTGGTCCAGCAGCTCGTCGCGCTGGGCGCCATCAAGGGAGAGGTGCTCGACCCGGGCACCGGGCCGGGCCACCACGCCATCTATTACGCGTCCAAGGGCTTTTCGGCGACCGGCGTCGACGGCTCGGCCGGCGCCATCGAGCGCGCCCGGGAGAATGCCCAAAAGGCCGGGGTGTCGGTCAATTTCGAGCTGGCCGATGCGACCAAGCTGGACGGGTTCGACGGACGGTTCGACACGGTGGTCGACTGCGCCTTCTACCACACCTTCAGCACCGAGCCCGAGCTGCGCAGCTCGTACGTGCGGGCGCTGCACCGCGCCACCAAACCGGGCGCGCGGCTGTACATGTTCGAGTTCGGCGAACACAACGTCAATGGCTTCAAGATGCTGCGGTCGTTGTCCGAGAACGACTTTCGTGACGTGCTTCCCGACGGTGGCTGGGAGATAACCTATTTGGGCACGACCACCTATCGGGTCAACGTCAGCGTCGAGTCCATCGAGGCGATGGCCAAGCGCAATCCCGACATGGCCGATCAGGCGGAGAAGCTGCTGGAGCGCTTCCGCGTGATCGAGCCATGGCTGGAGGGGGACCGGGCACACGCCCCGTTCTGGGAAGTGCACGCCACTCGCCTGGACTGACTCTGGCGCCGACGTCCCACGTGTCCCAGTTGTCAACGGCGAAAGAAAGTGGGTTTTTGCCCGCCTTTGAGCGACAAAACCAGCGTCTGAGCAACAACTCCAGCGTCCCGCCGGCGCACAGCGCGGGTGTCGCTGAATTGTCGCTCAAAGGCGGGCAATCAGCATGCCCCCCGGGGCGCGGGACTCCTGAGGCCTATGAGGAACGGCCGGCGGCCTATCCGCCCGTCGGCACCAGCCGCAGTGAGACCGAGTTGATGCAGTAGCGCTGATCCGTCGGCGTCCGGTAGCCCTCACCGGCGAACACGTGACCCAGGTGGCTGTGGCAGTTCGCGCACAGCACTTCGGTGCGGGTGGTGCCCATGGAATGATCGGGCCGCAGGATGACCGCGTCGGACTTCGCCGGGTCGAAGAACGACGGCCAGCCGCAGTGCGACTCGAATTTCTCTGTGCTGCGGAACAATTCGGCACCGCAGGCCCGGCACTGGTACACGCCTTCGGTTTTGGTGTCGGTGTATTCACCGGTGAAGGGCCGCTCGGTGCCGGCCTGGCGCAGCACGTGGAACTCTTCCGGGGAAAGCTTCTTGCGCCACTCGTCGTCGCTCAGTTGCACCTTGGGCTGCGACACGTTAGGGGAGGTCATGCGTCCACGCTAGCTCGAATGGCGGTGACCCGCCGCTTCCGGCTCACGTCGATGGTGGCGACCCGACTTCACTCGGCTCCGTCGCGCTCGCGGCCGCCACGGCCGGGCTCGCGGTCTCCGCGTCACGCTCGGGCCCGTCCGTCAGCCACGCGGGATCGATGCCGTCCTCCAGTCGGTTCTCGGCCTTGGCATCCAGGAAGCGGAACAGCAGCACGGTGAAGGCGACGATCAGCAACAGCGACCAGCCGTAGGTGATCTTGAGGTAGTGCAGCGCGCGGCCGTACCGCATGTATTTGTAGATCAGCCAGTCGTCCAGCGTCATGAAGCCATAGATCCCGAGCCAGGCCGGCCAGTTGCGGATCAGCGAATTCCGCAGCACCACCGTCATCAAGAACGGGAACAGCATCATCGAGTAGTAGCCCTGGGCCAGCGACGACACCAGGAACGACCACAGCAGCAGCACACCCGACGAGCTGGTGAACCAGAACAACGGGTCTCGGGTGCGGTAGTAGCGGTACAACAGCCACATCGCACCGATCATCAGCAGGGTGAACAGGATTCGCATGAACACGATCAGCCAGGTGGGCAGGCCGAAGTACACGCCGTTGCCCTCGATGGAGCTGTTGAAGTAGTCCCGCGTGCCCAGGAAGTAGGGCACCGTTTTCGTCACGAAGTCCATGGGATCGCTGACCAACGGCCACGCGGCCACGTTGACCACGACGGGCACCGCGATGGCCGGCACCAGCGTCCGCCACTGGCGATTCAGCAGCGGCAGCAACAGCAGCGGGCCCAGCACGGGTTTGAGCGTGAGCGTCAGGCCGATTACCAACCCGGCCCACCATTGGCGTCCGGCCCTCCCGTCCAGCAGCCACCGCATGAACAGCACCTCCGCCAGCAGCACGCAGCCGTTGATGTTCGTGAACACCAGCGTGCTGGTCACGCTCTCCGTGCAGAACATGGCCAGCAGCAGCGCGGGCGCGGCCACCGAAGACAGCGTGAATTTGAACAGCCGCAGCAGCAGATACCAGGCGATCAAGATGGCGACGGCGTTGATCAGGATGAACACGTAGCGAGACGGCGTGAAGGGCAGGTATCCGAACGGCGCCATCAACAGCGTGCCGCCCGGCGGATACAGGTAGTGCGGGTCGACGTAGTCGAAGTGCTCGTTGTAGATGTCCCAGCCGTGCCGGAAGTTGAGGACCGCGCGGTACACCGGTTTGAAGTCGTCGGTGATGTTGCCGTTGAGGCTGAGGATGATGCTGCGGTGCAACACCGACATGATGGCCACCGGCCACAGCGCTGACCGCAGTACCGCCGACGTGCTCAGCGGTCCGGTGCGGGGACTAAATGCGGCGAGGGCCCAATTGCGCAGGCCGGTTCGGGTCGATTCAGCTGCCGTCACCAGCGCACCGTACACCGGCGCCCGCGCGAGCCGGAAAGCAGCGTCAGGCCGGGCAGTACGTGTCGGTGTTGGGCAATTTGCCGCTGTTGAGGTAGCCGATCAGCGGCGGCACGGCGCAGCCGGAGAAGATGCTGGCGCCGTGGCCGATGCCCTGCCACATCACCCGCTTGCTGGCGGCGTTGGCGTTGATGATGCTGGCCGCGGTCGCCGCTACGCCGTCGGTGCCGACGATCGGGTCGTTCTGCACACCGAGCAGCAGCACGTCGACCTTGAGGGTCTTCGGTGTGGGCGGCGGCGAGCCGGTGGGCCAGTGCACGCACTTGACCATGTTGAGGGCGGCGACGGTACCGAAGTCCGGGTAGAGCTTGCCCCAGGCGACGACGAGTTCGCGGACCCGGTCCGGGGTGGGGCGGTTGACCGCGTCGCTGCACACGTTGACGAACTGGCCGTCGGAGTCCTGGACGGCGTTGGCGTGGTTGATCAGGTTGTTCAGCGCGTTGGTGTCCCCGGAGCGCGCGCCGGCCAGCGCGTTGGCCAGGTTGGTGGTCGCGTTGACGCGCCCGCCGACGGGATAACCGAGGGCGACGGTGATGGCGTTGGCCACCTGCGCCACCGACGCGCCGCCGCCCCTACCCGCGCGGGCGTCGGCCAGCAGGGCGCTGACGGCGCCCTTCGGGTCCGCCCCCAGCGCGCAGTTCACGGCGATGCACTGCGCGGCGAAGGCGTCGAGGGCGCCCTGCTGTCCCTTGACCTGTTGCTCAGCGGCGGCTTCGGCGTTGACACCCAACGCAACTGGTGAGTCGAGGATCAATCGGGCCACCTTGTCCGGCCGTGATCCGGCGTAGGCCAGCGCCACCTGCGCGCCGTTGCCGATGCCGATCAGCGCCAGGGCGGGCACGTCCCACAGGGTGCGTAACCGCTCGATGTCGGAGGCGGCGTGCGCGTCGTCGTAGGAGGACGCGTTCGGACCGATTCCGACGGCGTCGCCACAGTTGGTGGTGGCGGTGTTGGAGACCTCGGACAGGTTGGCCACCGGGTCGTCGCCGGTCTGGAATTGCGACTGGTCGCGCATCTGTTGCCGGTCGAGTTTGTCCCGGCAGTCGATGGGGCTCGACATGCCGATGCCGCGACGGTCGACGGAGACGATGGGATGGGTGGCGAGCACGTCGGCGCCCGCCCGGGACAGCCAGATCGGCAATTGCGCCGAGGACGGCACATCGGAGCCGGTGGTGAACACCAGCGGGCCGGCGTCATGGGGCGTCTGGTTCGAGCGGGCGCGCACCACGCCGATGCTCAGGCTGCCGCCCCCGCCGTTGACGGGGTCCAGGTCGGCATCGTAGTTCGCGCAATCCAACTGGACACCCGCGGCGGCGGGGACCGCCGCGTCGGCGAACACCCGTGACGTGCAGTCGTGCCATGCCAGGTCGTTCTTGGGTGCGGCGACTTGCGGTGGGCCGCTGGGCGCCGGCTTCGAGGTCACCGCTCCCTGGGGGCGCGCACCGGAATTGGTGGCGAACCGCGGATCGGCGGCCAGCCCGGGGACGCAGCCGGCCAGCAACGCGGTCACCGCAACCAGGATCGTGGCGCACGTGTACGGCCGACTCATGCCGACCACAGTAGCTAGGCCTTGACGTAGCGGGTGTAAAGGTAGCCGGCGTCGTCGGTCAGGACGTGGGCACACCGCATCCCGGTGAGCACCTGCCCCGAGCCGGTGGCGATGCGTCGTGCCTGGCCGCCGACGAGGTAGGGCGCGATCGTCAGGCACAGCTCGTCCAGCAGGTCGCGCTGCATCAGCGAGTCCAGCAGTGTCGGGCCGCCCTCGGTGAGGATGCGGCGCATGCCGCGCGCGCCGAGGGCCGCCAGCAGGGCGGCCTCGTCGATCCGCTCGGGATCGCCGCCCGAGCAGTCGAGCACCTCGCACAGGCCGCTGAGCGCCCGGCGGGTCTGCTCGACCGCGGCGGTGCAGGTGAGCACCAGCGGCTGCACCTCGGTGCGGGTGAACACCGCCATGTCCCGGCTGAGGTGGCCCGATCCGGTCACGATCGCCAGTTGCGGGACTTCGCTTTGCCCGCGGGCCTGCCGGTGCTGACGCTGCGCGACGCTGAGCTGCGCGCCCGAGTAACCCTCGATCCGGACGGTGCCCGCACCGACGACGATCACGTCGGCGAGTTCGCGCAGCAGGTTGAAGACGAATCGGTCGCCCGGGCCGCCCATGCCGCCGCTGCTGCCACCCGAGGTGGCCCCGCCGTCGACGCTGGTGATGAAGTTCGCCCGCACCCACGTTCCGTCATGGTCGGGATAGCCGTAGAGCCGGGGCAGGTCGCCGTCTTCGAGTCCGCGCACCGATCCGAGCAGCGACAGCGGCGTCTCCGAATTCGCGGAAGTGGCGGAACTCTCCGAAGCGCCAGAGTCGGGCATGGGTCTGATTGCAGCACGCCGCTACAGTTCCTGCATGCACGGGTCCACCTCCGCGGGCGCCGCGGGCGGCGTGGCTCACCTGGTGGACCGGCACCCGACGGTGACGCCGGGGCGGCTGATCGCCCAGTTGAGACCGCCCCCGACATTCGCCGACGTGAGCTTCGCGACGTATCAGCCCGATCCGGCGGAGCCGACGCAGGCCGCGGCGGTGGTGGCATGCCGCGACTTCTGCCGGCAGGCCGTCGAGCGTCGCGCCGGGCGGCGAAAGCTGTTGGGGCGACGTGAGATTCTGCCGGGGGTGGGGCTGTACCTGGACGGCGGCTTCGGCGTGGGCAAGACGCACCTGCTGGCGTCGGCCTACTACGACCTGCCCGGCGACGGACCGGGCGGGTCACCGGATGGCCCGGCTCCCAAGGCCTTCGCGACCTTCGGTGAGCTGACCCAGCTGGCCGGGGTGTTCGGCTTCGCCGAATGCATCGACCTGCTGGCCGACTACACGGCGGTCTGCATCGACGAATTCGAGCTCGACGACCCGGGCAACACCACGCTGATCTCGCGGCTGCTCTCGTCGCTGGTCGAGCGCGGGGTGTCGGTTGCCGCCACCTCCAACACGCTGCCCGAGCAGCTCGGTGAGGGCCGCTTCGCGGCACAGGATTTCCTGCGCGAAATCAACACGCTGGCAAGTATTTTCACGACCGTGCGGATCGAGGGGCCCGACTACCGGCACCGCGGGCTGCCGCCGGCGCCGCAGCCGCTGTCCGATGACGAGGTTGCCGCGCGCGCCGCGCGGGTCGACGGCGCGACGCTGGACGATTTCGACGCGCTGTGTGCGCACCTGGCCACCATGCACCCGTCGCGGTACCTGGCGCTGATCGAGGGCGTCAGCGCGGTGTTTTTGACCGGCGTGCACGGCATCGACGACCAGAACGTCGCGCTGCGACTGGTGTCGCTGACCGATCGGCTCTATGACGCGGGCATCCCCGTGGTCGCCTCGGGTACCAAGCTGGACGCGATCTTCAGCGAGGAGATGCTGGCCGGGGGATATCGAAAAAAGTACCT
>DASTKA010000236.1:0-3165 GCA_035716165.1 Mycobacterium sp.
CTCCGACGTGATCATCGTCGGCGCCGGCATCTCCGGCATCGATGCGGCGTATCGGATCACCGAGCGCAATCCGCACCTGACGTACACCATCCTGGAGCGGCGCGCGCAGATCGGCGGGACGTGGGACTTGTTCCGCTACCCCGGGGTGCGCTCGGACAGCAGCATTTTCACGCTGTCCTTCCCGTTCGAGCCGTGGACCCGCAAAGAGGGCGTCGCCGACGGCGTGCACATCCGCGAATACCTGGCCGCCACCGCGCGCAAGTACGGCATCGACCGGCACATCCGATTCAACAGCCACGTGCGCTCGGCCGACTGGGACTCCGCCACTGACACCTGGACGGTCACCGTCGAGCAGGACGGCGCGCGCAAGCTGTACCGCGGCCGCTTCCTGTTCTTCGGCAGCGGCTATTACAACTACGACGAGGGCTACACGCCCGACTTCCCGGGCATCGAGCGGTTCGAGGGCACCGTGGTGCACCCGCAGCACTGGCCCGAAGACCTCGACTACACGGATAAGAACATCGTCGTGATCGGCAGCGGCGCGACCGCGGTCACGCTGCTGCCGTCGCTGTCGGACCGCGCCGCCAGGGTGACCATGCTGCAGCGCTCGCCGACCTATCTCATATCGGCGTCCAAGTACGGCGCTGTCGCCGCGGTATCCCGAAAAGTGTTGCCCCGCAACCCCGCTCATCTCGTCGTCCGCATGTACAGTGCCCTGACCGAGGCGGTGTTCTTCGCGTTGTCCCGCAAGGCGCCGGGGTTGGTGCGCTGGCTGCTGCGGCGCAAGGCGATCAACAGCCTGCCCCCCGGCTACGACGTCGACACCCACTTCAAGCCGCGCTACAACCCGTGGGACCAGCGGATGTGCCTGATCCCCGACGCCGATCTGTACAACGCCATCAGCGCGGGGTGCGCCGAGGTGGTCACCGACCACATCGACCACTTCGACGCGACCGGTATCGCGCTCAAATCCGGCGAGCACCTCGACGCCGACATCATCGTCACCGCCACCGGCCTGCAGCTGCAGGCGCTGGGCGGCGCCGCGATCAGCCTGGACGGCAACGAGATCAAGACGAGCGACCGTTTCGTCTACAAAGCGCACATGCTCGAAGACGTGCCGAACCTGTTCTGGTGCGTGGGCTACACCAACGCGTCGTGGACGCTGCGGGCCGACATCACCGCGCGGGCTACGGCAAAACTGATGGAGCACATGGCCTCTCACGGCTACACGCGCGCCGCCCCGCATCGCGGCAACGAGCCGATGACCGAAAAGCCCTCGTGGGACATCAACGCCGGCTACGTGTTGCGCTCGGTGCATGCGCTGCCGAAGTCGGGCACCAAGCGGCCGTGGAACGTGCGGCAGAACTATCTCGCCGACGCCCTCGACTACCGCTTCGATCGCATCGAAGAGGCGATGGTGTTCGGCCGGGTCGACGACCGGGCTCCGCTGGCGGGCTAGCCCGACGGGCGTTTCGTGAACTGCTACTAAATGTGGGGTGGCGGCAATACGCTGATCGCCATGGCATCTGAGAAGCGCGAACCCAAAGTCGTTGTCCTCGGTGGCGGTTCCTGGGGCACCACCGTGGCATCAATCTGCGCGCGCCGCGGGCCGACGCTGCAGTGGGTGCGCTCCGAGGCGACGGCCTCCGACATCAACGACAACCACCGCAACAGCCGCTATCTCGGCAACGACGTCGTTCTGAGCGACACCCTGCGTGCCACTACCGACTTCGCCGAGGCGGCGAACTCCGCCGACGTCGTCGTGATGGGGGTTCCCTCGCACGGCTTTCGGGGAGTGCTGAGCGAGCTGGCCAAGGAGCTGCGGCCGTGGGTGCCGGTGGTGTCGCTGGTCAAGGGGCTCGAGCAGGGCACCAACATGCGGATGTCGCAGATCATCGAGGAGACGCTGCCCGGCCACCCCGCGGGCATCCTGGCCGGGCCGAACATCGCCCGCGAGGTCGGCGAGGGCTACGCCGCCGCGGCGGTGCTGGCGATGCCCGACCAGCATCTGGCGACCCGGCTGTCGGGCCTGTTTCGCACTCGGCGCTTCCGCGTGTACACCACCGACGACGTCATCGGGGTGGAGATGGCCGGGGCGCTGAAGAACGTGTACGCCATCTCCGTCGGGATGGGGTACTCGCTGGGCATCGGGGAGAACACCCGCGCCTTGGTGATCGCCCGCGCGCTGCGCGAGATGACCAAGCTGGGCGTCGCCCTGGGCGGCAATCCCGAAACCTTCCCCGGTCTGGCCGGCCTGGGCGACCTGATCGTCACCTGCACCAGCCAGCGCAGCCGTAACCGGCACGTCGGTGAGCAACTGGGGGCGGGCAAGCCGATCGACGAGATCATCGCCTCGATGAACCAGGTCGCCGAGGGCGTCAAGGCGGCCAGCGTGATCATGGAGTTCGCCAACGAATTCGGCCTGACCATGCCGATCGCCCGTGAGGTCGACGCCGTGATCAACCACGGCTCGTCCGTCGAGGAGGCCTATCGGGGCCTGATCGCCGAAGTACCCGGCCACGAGGTGCACGGCTCCGGCTTCTGAACCGGGCGTTCAACGCCGGGTAATTCAAATCTTTGCGTTCTCTATGGGCAGCGCCCGTCGGCTTGACCGGCCCTCGCCAGCAAAATACCGTCGACCCAGGCGACCAGCGGTTCGCGGGCGCGATCCTGCGGGTTGCTCCGGCGTAATCGTTTGTACGCCAGCGCGTTACGAAGAGGTAATGAGCGCACGACGGGGCGGATATCGGAACATCCCCCGCTAACAGCTACCGAGGGACGCGACCGATGCACAACGCTGAACAGACGGGTGAAAAGACCCGTGCAGATCACGGGGCAGAACCGCGTGTCACTCGGTTGCGCGGGATCATCCGGCACGACTTGCCGTCATCGCTTGTCGTTTTCCTGGTCGCGCTGCCCTTGTCGCTGGGGATCGCGATCGCGTCGGGCGCCCCGGTGCTCGCCGGCCTGATCGCCGCGATTGTCGGTGGAATCATCGTCGGCTGGTTGGGCGGCTCCCCGCTACAGGTCAGTGGTCCCGCGGCCGGGCTGACGGTCGTCGTCGCCGACCTGGTGTCCGATTTCGGTTGGGGCATAACGTGCTTGATCACCGTTGCCGCCGGAGCCGTGCAGGTGCTGCTGGGCCTCAGCCGGGTTGCGCGCGCC
>DASTKA010000237.1:0-5567 GCA_035716165.1 Mycobacterium sp.
CCGACGGGACCCGACCGGTGGCCAATTCGTTTGCGACCGGGCGTGTTTCGTTGTAAGCGTGGGGGCGTGATTTCGAAAGTCGCGCCCAGGGTACCCGTGGCATCGTGGATTTGATGAACGACGCAAAAGAAGCTGTCGAGCACCATCCCGAGGGGGGCAGCCACGTCCAGGACGGCGTCGTCGAGCACCCCGACGCCGAGGACTTCAACAACGCCGCGGCGCTGCCCACCGACCCGACCTGGTTCAAACATGCGGTGTTCTACGAGGTGCTGGTGCGGGCGTTCTTCGACGCCAACGCCGATGGTGCGGGTGATCTGCGTGGCCTGTTGGGCCGCCTCGATTACCTGCAGTGGCTGGGCATCGACTGCATCTGGCTGCCGCCCTTCTACGACTCGCCCCTGCGCGACGGCGGGTACGACATCCGGGACTTCTACAAGGTGCTGCCCGAATTCGGGACGGTCGAGGATTTCGTCGCACTACTCAACGCCGCGCACGAACGGGGAATCCGGGTCATCACCGACCTGGTGATGAACCACACATCTGATTCGCACCCCTGGTTCCAGGAGTCGCGGCACGACCCGGACGGTCCGTACGGCGACTTCTACGTCTGGAGCGACACCAGCGAGAAGTACACCGATGCCCGGATCATCTTCATCGACACCGAAGAGTCGAACTGGACCTTCGACCCGGTGCGCAAGCAGTTCTACTGGCACCGGTTCTTCTCGCATCAGCCCGACCTGAACTACGACAACCCGGCCGTGCAGGAAGCCATGATCGACGTGCTCCGCTTCTGGCTCGAGCTGGGTATCGACGGGTTCCGGCTCGACGCGGTGCCCTACCTGTTCGAACGGGAGGGCACCAACTGCGAGAACCTGCCCGAGACGCACGCCTTCCTCAAGCGCGTGCGCAAGGTGATCGACGACGAATTCCCCGGCCGGGTGTTGCTGGCCGAGGCCAACCAGTGGCCGGCCGACGTCGTCGAGTACTTCGGCGACGCCACCACCGGCGGCGACGAATGCCACATGGCGTTTCACTTTCCGCTGATGCCGCGCATCTTCATGGCGGTGCGCCGGGAATCCCGCTTTCCGATCTCGGAGATCCTGGCCCAGACGCCCGAGATCCCCGACATGGCGCAGTGGGGGATCTTCCTGCGGAACCACGACGAGTTGACGCTGGAAATGGTCACCGACGAAGAACGTGACTACATGTACTCCGAGTACGCCAAGGATCCGCGGATGAAGGCGAACGTGGGCATCCGCCGCCGCTTGGCGCCACTGCTGGATAACGACCGCAACCAGATCGAGCTGTTCACCGCGCTGCTGTTGTCGCTGCCGGGATCGCCGGTCCTGTATTACGGCGACGAAATCGGCATGGGCGACGTGATCTGGCTGGGTGACCGTGACGGGGTGCGCACACCGATGCAGTGGACGCCGGACCGCAACGCGGGGTTCTCCAAGGCCAACCCGGGCCGGCTCTATCTGCCGCCCAGCCAGGACTCCGTCTACGGCTATCAGGCGGTCAACGTCGAAGCCCAACGCGACACTTCTACGTCGCTGCTCAACTTCACTAGGACGATGCTGGCGGTGCGGCGTCGCCACGAGGCTTTCTCGATCGGAACCTTCGAAGAGTTGGGCGGCTCCAACCCTTCGGTCCTGGCGTTCATCCGGCAGGTGTCCGACGGTGGCGACACCGTGCTGTGCGTCAACAACCTGTCGCGTTTTCCCCAGCCGATCGAACTGAGTCTGCAGCATTGGAGCGGGTGCACACCGGTCGAGTTGACCGGACAGGTGGAGTTCCCGCGCATCGGTCACCTGCCCTACCTGCTGACACTGCCTGGACACGGGTTCTACTGGTTCCAGCTGACCGGACGCGCGGAGGACGGATGACCGCGCCGGCGACGATGCAGAGCGACGCAGAGCGATGCGATGAGAAGGAGTGGCGCAAATGACTCAGCCAGCAAAGCTGCCTTGGTCTGAGTGGCTTCCACAACAACGTTGGTACGCCGGACGGAACCGGAAACTGACCAGCGCCGAGTCCAGCGTCGTCGTCCCGCTCGACGACGACCTCGACCTGGTCCTCGTCGACGCCGATTACGCCGACGGGTCACGGCACCGGTACCAGGTGATCGTGCGGTGGGACGCCGCGCCCGTCTCCGAGTACAGCAGCGTTGCCACCATCGGCGCGGCCGACGACCGGACGGGGTTCGACGCGCTGTATGACGCCGACGCGCCGAGGTTCCTGCTCTCCTTGATCGACTCCGACGCGGTGCGCAGCGCGTCGGGCACCGAGGTGGCGTTCGCCAAAGAGCCGGGCGCGGACCTTCCGCTGGAGGCGAGGGCGCACGTGTCCGATGCCGAGCAGTCCAACACCAGCGTCATCTTCGACCGAGACGCCATTTTCAAAGTGTTCCGCCGGGTCAGCAGCGGCATCAACCCCGACATCGAGCTGAACCGTGTGCTCGGCCGCGCCGGCAACCCCCACGTCGCGCGGCTGCTGGGGACCTACGAGATGACCGGTCCGGACGGTAGCGCCGACGCGGCGTGGCCGCTGGGCATGGTGACCGAGTTCGCCGCCAATTCCGCCGAAGGCTGGGCGATGGCCACGGCCAGCGTGCGTGACCTGTTCGCCGAAGGCGACCTGTACGCGTACGAGGTCGGCGGCGACTTCGCCGGGGAGTCCTACCGGCTCGGTGAAGCCGTGGCTTCCGTGCACGCCACCCTGGCCGAGACCCTCGGAACCTCGCAAGCCCCGTTCCCCGTGGACAACGTGCTGGCGAGGCTGTCCGCGACCGCGGCCCTGGTCCCCGAACTCGAGGAGCACGCGGCGACGATCGAGGAGCGATTTCAGAAGCTGGGCACCGAGACGATCACGGTGCAGCGCGTCCACGGCGATCTGCACCTGGGCCAGGTGCTGCGCACGCCGGAGCGCTGGCTGCTCATCGATTTCGAGGGCGAACCGGGGCAACCGCTCGAGGAACGCCGTGCGCCCGATTCACCGTTGCGTGACGTGGCCGGCGTGCTGCGCTCGTTCGAGTACGCCGCGTACGGGCCGTTGGTCGACCAGGCGGCTGACAAGCAATTGGCGGCCCGGGCGCGCGAGTGGGTCGAGCGCAACCGGACCGCGTTCTGTGACGGCTACGCGGCCGCCTCCGGGACGGACCCGCGCGATTCGGCGCAGCTGCTGGCCGCCTACGAGCTCGACAAGGCCGTGTATGAGGCGGGCTACGAGGCGCGGCATCGACCGGGCTGGCTGCCGATTCCGTTGCGGGCCATCGCACGTCTCAGCGCCGCCTAGCGGGTCGCCGCCATCGGGCTAGCCTCGGGTCCGCTGCACGGTTTGCGGCTGTCTGACAGCATGTGCGTGTGCCGAGTGCCATCAACAACAGCGAGTCTCGCTTGTCCTGGGTGCTGGCGGCGCTCGCGGGCGTGCTGGGGGCAACCGCCTTCACCCACTCCGCCGGTTACTTCGTGACGTTCATGACCGGGAACGCGCAGCGCGCGGTGCTCGGCTACTTCCGCGGCGACGTGCTGCTCTCGGCCACCGCGGGGGTGCTGATCGTGTGCTTCGTGGCGGGCGTCGTCATCGCCTCGGTCTGCCGACGGCATTTCTGGGTCGCACACCCGCACGGCCCGACGGTGCTGACGACCTTCAGCCTGGTGGCTGCCACGGTGGTCGACGTCATCGACGAGGGCTGGGAAGAGAACTTGCTCGATTTCGCACCAATCATGTTGGTTGCCTTCGGGATTGGCACTCTGAACACGTCGTTCGTCAAGGACGGCGAGGTATCGGTCCCGCTGAGCTACGTGACCGGCACGCTGGTGAAGATGGGCCAGGGGATCGAACGCCACATCGCCGGCGGGTCGGCGGCGGACTGGCTGGGCTACTTCCTGCTGTTCGCCAGCTTCGCGGTGGGCGCGACGCTGGGCGGTGTCGTCAGCACCCTGGTCAACGGGACGTGGATGCTGGTGGTGGCCACTGTCGTATGCGGATTGACCACCGGCTACACGTATTTCCACTCCGATCGGCGGGCCCTGCTCGACGAGGCGTGAAAAAAGCATCGGCAGTAGCGCTGACCGGTGCGCTACTGCCGATGCTGGCCTGCAGGGGTTTACGTGGCCGGTTGCGCCGGCTGCGCGGGCGGGGCGGCCGGCGCGGCGTTGACCGCGTTGAGGGTTTGCAGGATGTCAGGCTTCATTGCCACCAGCTGCTGGTTCCAGTAAGGCCACGAGTGGGTTCCGTTGGCCGGGAAGTTGAACACCCCGTTGCGTCCGCCCGCGGCCGCGTAGGTGTTCTGGAACTGCTCGTTGGTGCGCAGCGTCATGCCCTCCAGGAATTTCGCCGGCATGTTGTCGCCGCCGAGGTCGCTGGGTGTGCCGTTACCGCAGTAGATCCAGATGCGGGTGTTGTTGGCGACCAGCCGCGGTATCTGGACCATCGGGTCGTTGCGCTTCCAGGCCGGGTCGCTGGACGGACCCCACATGCTGTTGGCGTTGTAGCCACCCGCGTCGTTCATCGCCAGGCCGATCAGGGTGGGCCACCAGCCCTCGGACGGGTTGAGGAAGCCCGACAACGCGGCGGCGTACGGGAACTGCTGCGGGTAATAGGCCGCCAGGATCAGTGCGGAGCCGCCCGACATCGACAGCCCCACCGCTGCGTTGCCGGCCGGGGAAATTTGTTTGTTGGACTGCATCCACTGGGGCATTTCCTGGGTCAGGAAGGTCTCCCATTTGTAGGTGTAGTTCTGCCCGTTGCCCGATGACGGCTGGTACCAGTTGCTGTAGAAGCTGGACTGGCCACCGACCGGCATGATCACCGAAAGGCCGGACTGATAGAACTCCTCGAAGGCGGGCGTGTTGATGTCCCACCCGTTGTAATCGTCCTGCGCGCGCAGGCCGTCGAGCAGGTAGACGGCGTGCGATCCGCCGCCCTGGAACTGGACCTTGATGTCGCGGCCCATCGACGGCGACGGCACGTCGAGGTATTCCACCGGAAGCCCCGGCTTGGAGAAGGCCCCCGCGACAGGGGAGCCGCCGGAGGCTACGGCAAGACCGGACAGCAGGGAGGCCCCCATAGCCGCGATCGCCAGTCGGCGCGGCATCGTAGCCGCTGCGCCACGCAACTTTTCGAAGAACGACATAGCTCTCTACCCATCCCAACTTTCATCTGCCGCATGGTGCGGTCGAATCTGTTCTCGGGGAGTGAAACACAACCGGAGAGCCGAATTCGCTTGTCGCGGCCGGGAAGACAGATCGCGGTTAGCTAACGATTGGGCGTCGCCCAGAAATCGTCACGGTCGGGTCACGATCCTCTCTCGGAACCGTGCGCCCATCTTGCGATGCGACAGCGCATGCGCTATCGCATCGACGGCAGCTCAGGCGACCAAGCGTCGCAAAAGCGTTGACGCCGTGATGATTCCGAGCACCGCGGCCACCACCAGCACCACGATGTCGGCGGGGTTGAAGGGGGTGCCGATCAACAGCGCCCGTAGGGCGTTCACCTCGTAACTGAGCGGATTGACCTTGCTCAGCACGTGCAGCCACGCCGGCATCACGTCGACCGGGTAGAGC
>DASTKA010000238.1:0-3051 GCA_035716165.1 Mycobacterium sp.
TCCCAGTGAGATCATGTTGGCGGTCGTCTCGTGGCCGGCCTGCATCATGACCACACTGTTCATCGCCGTGGTCGCATAGTCGAGTTGGCCCGTCGCCACGTACTCGGTGACCAAGCGGCTGATCAGGTCGTCACCGGGTTCACGCGATTTGCGCTCGACCAGTTCCTGGATGTAGGCGTACATGGCTCCGAACGCCTGTCCCTTTTCCGCGTCGGTGGATCTCTGATCGAGGCCCTTCGTGGTGTTGAATTGGAAAAGTTCAAGGTCTTCCGGAGGTACTCCCAGCAACAGCGCGATCACCATTGACGGGACCGGCAAAGCGAATTCACGTACCAGATCGGCCGGCGCTCCGTTGTGGACCATCTGGCCGAGGTAGTGGTCGACCATGTCCTGAATGTGCGGTCGCATCGATTCGCAACGCCGGAAGGTGAAGTTGCTTGTCATCATGCGGCGCAACCGATGATGCTCGGGGTCGTCGGTCCGCGCGAACATCACCGGGACCCTGTTGTCGGCGTCGGTCGGCATGATCGAGTCCGGAATCGTCTTCGCGGACAGGCGCGGATCGACCAGGGCCGCTCTGATGTCCTGGTAACGGCTGACCACCCAGACCGGGTTGCCCTGAAACATCGCCCTTCGGAGCCCGGGTTGCTCCCGCCAGTCCCCGAATTCGGGCGGGGCCGCGAGCGGGCAGCGTGCGGGCCGCGGTAGGGGCAGCACCGGTAGATCGGCGTCGGAGCAGGAGTCGGCGGTTCCGAAGGATTTGGAAGTTGTTGACATAAGCCGCGTTTCCCGTTAAGTGTCAGATGCCTGCCAGTTGTAGAGCGTAAAGCCAGCCTAGTTGGCAGTCAACCGTCAGTTACGCTGTCACCCATGACCGCGGTGGAAGACCGGCCGTTGCGCGCGGACGCGGCGCGCAACGTCGAGCGCATCCTGCGCGCGGCCCGCGAGGTGTATAGCGAATTAGGGCCCGACGCGCCGGCGGAAGCGGTCGCGCGCCGCGCCGGTGTCGGTGAGCGAACCCTCTACCGCAGGTTTCCGGCGAAGGCCGACCTGGTCCGCGCCGCCCTGGATCAAAGCATCGCCGAGGACCTCACGCCGGTGATCGAGAAGGCGCGCCGCGCCGAGGATCCGCTGCGCGGCCTGACCCAGCTGATCGAAGCGGCGATCTCGCTGGGGGCGCGCGAACACAGCCTGCTGACCGCAGCCCGCCGGGCCGGGTCGCTCACGTCCGACGTCTCGGTGTCGCTCAACGACGCGCTCGGCGAGCTTGCCCGCGCGGGCCAGCGAGCCGGCAGTATCCGTACCGACCTGGTCACCGACGACCTGCCTCGCCTGATCGCGATGCTCTTCAGCGTGCTGTCGACCATGGATGCCCACAGCGACGGCTGGCGGCGCTATGTAGCCCTCGTCGTCGACGCGATATCGGTCAACGACCGGCGGCCGCTGCCTCCGGCCGCCCCATTGCGTTATGAGGTGCGGCCGGACAGTTGGCCCCTGTGACGACCGACGGCTCAGCCGGCCGGTAAGCCCGCTTTGACCGCGGCGTCTTGCTTGCGGGCGAGATCGAGGATGACGTCGGCCGGCGTGGGATTGCCGATGACACAGTCGGACTCGAGATCGACCATGGCCCGGCCCTCGACGAACACCGCCTCGGTGATCTCCATCGGATTCGCCGGGTCGGTTGCCTGTCCGATCACCATGAACCCGTTGGTGCCGACGTCGATGGGCTGCTGCTGCCCGTTGACCTTCTTGCCGACCGCGTCGCGCATGTTCGCCGCGGTCTGGGTGGCCGTGGCCGGGTCGGGAAACACCGCGATCGTGTCGACGATGGTGCGCTTGCCGTCGGGGTTCTTGAAGACCTGTCCCACACCGGTGATGCCGCTGGGATTCTGGCTCGGCGGCCCGTCGGCGGTGGCATTGGGGCCGACGTCGCCGGGCTTGATCAGCAGGTTGCTGTAGTCCGCCGGCGCTCCCGGTGACGCCTGGCCCGCACTGGTCGAGGAGGCAGCCGATGACGAGGCCGAACCCGAAGATGACGTGGAGCCCTTGTCGCCGCCGCAGCCCACCACCGTCGCGCCGATCAGCACCGCGGTAGCCGTCAAGCCGAGCGCGGACGTCCGCACCGTATTCATAGGGTTCTCCTTTTAGAAGTCAGCTATTTGTAACCCTTAACGCGCGTGCAGGTAGCGCGACACACGAAATTCGGCCGACGAACCAAGGTTCATCCAGCAGCCCAGCCTATCGGCTTCACGGCGATCTCAGTAAGGGCACTCGTTTGCCAGCGGCGCGGTATTGCCCTCCGAAGTTCTAGTTGATGGTCACCCCTGCGTCGACCTTGAACTGCAGCCCCGTCACATACTTGGCTTCGTCGGATATCAAGAACAGCACCGCGTGGCTGACATCCACGGGCTCAATGGCCGGCGTAGGCATCGCGTTGACAAAGGTGGGAATCAGGTCGGGGCGTTCCTCGGAGAAGACGGCTCCGATCGACGGCGGGATCATGCCGGTCGGGCACCCGGTGGGATGCACAGAGTTGACCCGCACGCTCTGCGCGGCCAACTCGTTGGCCAACCCCAATGTCAGGCCCACGACACCGTGCTTGGCAGCGGTGTAAGGATGCTGCAGTGGAAAGCCTTTGATGGCGCCCGCGGAGCTGATGTTCACCAAGCTGCCGCCACCTTGGTCAAGCAAATGCGGGATCGCCGCCGCGCACGTATTCCAGGTTCCGATCAGGTTTACATCGACGACCGTGCGCCAGTCGTCGAGAGTTGTGGTGTTCCATGGCCCCACGGTTAACACACCGGCGTTGGCCACTGCGCCGTCTAGGCCACCCAGCTCGCCGACGCCATCATCGACGGCCTTGCGCAACGCGACATCGTCGCGGACGTCGACGATATGACTTACGCAGCGCCGGCCCAATTCCCTAACCAGCTGTACTGTTTCGGCGAGATCTTCCTCTGTGGCCAGAGGATATTCGATCTGCGGCAGCGATTGGCAGATGTCGACCAGGATCAGGTCAGCGCCTTCCTCGGCAAGCCGCAGCGCATGGCT